>NZ_JBEYFP010000008.1:0-46689 GCF_040634455.1 Kitasatospora sp. NPDC007106 | reverse complement strand
CCGCTTGATCGAGTCGATCCCCAGATCCGCCTCCACGTCCATGCCCAGTTCGAGCATCTCCGCCGGGTACCCGGTCTTCTGCGCCACCACCTCCAACAGCGCGGCCGACACCTCGGAGGCACCGAAAGCCGGAGCAGCAGCAGCCGGGGCCGCAGCGGCAGGCGCCGCACCCGCGACCCCCACCATGAAGTCCACGATCTGGCCCAGCGTCCGCAGCTCACCCAACTGCTCCGGACCCACCGGCACCTCACTCGGGAACCGCTCCGAGAGCACACCCAGGATCTCGACCCGCTTGATCGAGTCGATCCCCAGATCCGCCTCCACGTCCATGCCCAGTTCGAGCATCTCCGCCGGGTACCCGGTCTTCTGCGCCACCACCTCCAGCAACGCGGCCGACACCTCGGAGGCACCGAAAGCCGGAGCAGCAGCAGCCGGGGCCGCAGCGGCAGGCGCCGCACCCGCGACCCCCACCATGAAGTCCACGATCTGGCCCAGCGTCCGCAGCTCACCCAACTGCTCCGGACCCACCGGCACCTCACTCGGGAACCGCTCCGAGAGCACACCCAGGATCTCGACCCGCTTGATCGAGTCGATCCCCAGATCCGCCTCCACGTCCATGCCCAGTTCGAGCATCTCCGCCGGGTACCCGGTCTTCTGCGCCACCACCTCCAACAGCGCGGCCGACACCTCGGAGGCACTCACCGACGGTGCCGGAGCCGCCGGCGCCACCGGTGCGGGCGCGGGGGCCGGAACCGGGGCCGGCGGCAGGGCCGGTGCGACCGGGGCTTCGGCGGCGGGCAGCGGCTCGGCGGCCACCGGCACGAACTCGGCGACCGGGGCGGCGGCCGGCAGTGCGGGGACGGCCACCGGCGGCGCCGCGGCGGCAGCCTGCGGCTGGGCGGGCGCGGCCGGTGCACCGCCGAGCTCCAGGGCGGCGAGGTCGCGGAGGATCTCGTTGGCCCGCAGGTGGGTGCGGCCGATGGCGAGGCCGTGCTCCTTGACGGCGGTGACGCCGGCGAGCACCTCGTCGACCCGGCCCTGCCCGGCGGCGTTCTCCAGCAGTCCGGCGAGCCGCTGGGCGCTCTGCAGCTGGCCGTTGAGGTAGTCGTCGTGGAGTGCGAGGTGGTCGGCGATCAGCTCGGGCAGTCGGTCGGGTGCCGCGGCGGCGGCGTGGTCGTGGTCCACGGGTGCGTTCTCCTGGACGGCGTTCCTCGCGGGGAGGGGGACGGGTGCGGGCTCCGGCGGTACGGCGGCGGGCGGCGGCACGGGGACCGGTGCGGGTGCGGGCGGGGCAACCGCCGCCGGAGCGGGGGCCACGGGCTCCACGACCGGCGCGGGCACCGCCGGTACGGCCGCCGGGGTGACCCGGTAGCCGTTCTCCAGGGCCTCGCGGTAGGCGGCCTTGCGGGCGTCCGAGACGTGGTTGATGCCGTTCAGCGGCACCGTCATGCCCTTGCTCGGGAGTGCCTCCGGCGCGGCCGCGGCGTAACGGTCGGCGACGGACAACGGGATTCCGAGGACGGCGAGTTGGGCGACGGCCCGCTTGAGGGCGAGGTCGGCGTCGGCGCCCGGTCCGCCGTCCAGCCGGACGGCGTGGTGCGGGCGGTCGCCGAGGATGCGGGCGACCAGCTGGGTGAGGACGCCCTTGGGGCCGAACTCGACGAAGGTGCGGAATCCGGCCGCGTACATCTCCTCGACCCGGTCGGCGAAGTGCACCGGGTTGATCAGCTGTTCGGCGAGCAGGGCGGCGTTGGCCGCGGGGTCGTCGCCGTAGCGGCCGCCGGGGGTGTTGGCGTACACGGGCCGCAGCGGCGGGCGGACCTCCACCCGGTCGACGGCGGCGCGGAAGGCCTCGACGGCGTGGCCGACGAAGGGGGTGTGGAAGGCGGCGGAGACCGGCAGCCGGGAGATCCGCAGCCCGGCTCCGGCCGCCGAGGCGACCAGCCGTTCCACCGCGGCGGTCGGGCCGCCGACGACGATCTGGTCGGCGGCGTTGCGGTTGCACACCACCAGTTCGGGGTGGTCGGCGAGCAGTTCGGCGACCTTCGCCTCGGGGGCGCTGACGGCGGCCATCGCGCCGGCGTCGAAGCCGGGGTCGGTGGGCGGGGCCATGGCGGCGCCGCGGGCCCGGGCGAGGGCGAAGTAGGCGTCGTCGGTGAGGGCGCCGGCCGCCCAGAGGGCGGTCAGCTCGCCGAAGCTGTGGCCGAGGTGGCCGTCCGCGGCGAAGCCGAGTTCGCCGAGGTAGCGGTACTGGCCGGCGGCGAGCGCGCCGATCGCGGGCTGCGCGTACGCGGTGCGGCGCAGCGACTCCTCCTGGGCGGTGCGGGCCGCGGTGGAGAAGGCGGGCGGCGGGAAGGCCACCCGGGAGAGCAGTTCGGCGCCGTCGAACTCGCGGTTGGCGCGGTCGAAGGCGGCGCGCAGCGGCGGCAGGGCGAGGACGGCGCGGTGGCCGGGGTTGACGTACTGGCTGCCCTGGCCGGCGTAGAGGGCGCCGACCTTGCCGTGGTCGGCGGCGCGGCGGCGGTACCAGAGTCCGCGGGGGTGGGCCCAGTCGGCGGCGTCGGGCTTGGCGCGCAGCTCGGCGGCGGCGAGGGCGCGCAGCTCGGCGAGTTCGGTGTCGTCGCGGGCGGCGAGGGCGAGCCGGGCGTGGTCGGCGGGGGCGGGGCCCTCGGCGGCGGGGGCGCCGTCGGCGAGCTGCGCGCCGAGGGCGGCCGGGTCGGCGGCGTGCCAGAGGTGGACCCGGGCGACGGGGAACATCACCTTGAGGTCCTCGCCGTCGCCGTGCTCCTGGAGCACGAAGTGGAAGTTGGTGCCGCCGAAGCCGAAGGAGGAGATGGCGGCGCGGCGGTCGGTGCGCCGCGGGTCCTTGATCCAGGGCCGGCTCTCGGTGTTGACGTAGAACGGGCCGGCGGTGAAGTCGATCGCGGGGTTGGGCTCGTCGACGTTGATGGTGGGCGGGAGCACCTTGTGGTGCAGGGCGAGCGCCAGCTTGATCATGCCGGCGGCGCCGGCGGCGGCCTTGGTGTGGCCGATCTGGGACTTCACGCTGCCGACCGCGGCGTACTGCCGCTCCCCGGTGGCGTCGGCGACGACGGCGGCGAGGGCGGAGAGCTCGGTGGCGTCGCCGACGGCGGTGCCGGTGCCGTGCGCCTCGAAGAGCTCGACGCTGTCGGGGGTGCAGCGGGCGTCCTCGTACGCGCGGCGCAGGGCGACCATCTGGCCCTCCTTGCGCGGGGCGTAGATGGACTTGAAGCGGCCGTCGCTGGAGGAGCCGATGCCGCGGATGACGGCGTAGACCTCGTTGCCGTCGCGTTCGGCATCGGCGAGGCGGCGCAGCGCGAACATGCCGATGCCCTCGCCGATCAGGGTGCCGTCGGCGTCCTTGTCGAAGGGGCGGATCCGGCCGGCCTTGGAGAAGGCGGGGGTCTTGCTGAAGCAGAGGTACATGAAGATCGTGTTCTCGGCGTCGCAGCCGCCGGCGATCATCGTGTCGGCGCGGTGCTCCAGCAGTTCGCTGACGGCGGCCTTGGTGGCGGCGAGCGAGCTGGCGCAGGCGGCGTCGATGGTCATGTTGGTGCCGCCGAGGTCGAGCCGGTTGGCGATCCGGCCGGCGACGACGTTGCCGAGCATGCCGGGGAAGGAGTTCTCCTCCCAGGGGGCGAAGGCGAGCTTGAACTTCTCGGCGATCTCCTCGGCGTCGCGCTCGCTGAGGCCGCAGCTGCGGACGACCTCCTTGAGCACGGGGGTCTGCAGCCGGGCGGAGAGCGGCTGGGTGAGCTGGTTGGCGCCGGTGACGCCGAGCACCACGCCGGTGCGGTCGGGCCGGTACCAGGGGCGGTCGGCGCCGGCGTCGCGCAGCACGTCGCGGGCGACGACGAGGCTGAGCAGCTGGAGGACGTCGGTGACCTCCAGGGTGGTCGGCGGCAGCCCGAACTCCATCGGGTTGAACGGGACGGTGGGCATGAAGCCGCCCCGTCTGGCGTACGTCTTGTCGGGCACGGACGGGTCCGGGTCGTAGTGCTCGGAGACGTCCCAGTGGGTGCTCGGCACGTCCTCGATGCAGTCGGCGGCGGACATCACGTTGCCCCAGAACTCCCGCAGGTCGCGGGACTTGGGGAAGAGCGCGGAGAGGCCGACGATGGCGATCGGCTCGTCCGCGAGCCGGCGGCCGAGTTCCGCGTCGGGCAGGGGGCTGGTGGGCTTCGAGGTGTTCACGGCAGGGCTCTCTCGAACTCGGAGGGCCGGGCGCCGGCCTGGGCTTGCGGGCGGCCGGGCCCGTACGGACGGGCCTGCGTCAGACCTTCGTTGCGGGTGCGAGCCGCGCGGGGGCGGCGGGGCGGACCAGGCGCGCGATCACGGCGGCGGCGTCCGGCCGGCTGAGCATGGTGTAGTGGTCGCCGGGGCTGCGGTGGACCTCCAGCCCGTGCGGGGCGAGCGGCCCCCAGCCGAGGGTGCGGTCGCCGGGCAGCAGGCTGCGTTCGGCGGTGACGAGCACCAGCGGGACGGAGGAGGGCCGGGCGGTGTAGGGGGCGGTGAGCCGGTTGTTGCGCAACAGCCCGTCCACGTAGGTGTCGTAGAGCTTGCGCAGGCCGGCCGGTGCGGTGTCGGCGGGCAGGGCGCCGCCGGCCGCGGCGGCGGCGAGGACGTGGCGCAGGCCGTCCTCGGTGCCGCCGCCGGCGAGCAGTTGCGGGTCGACGTCGACCGGTCGGCCGCGCTTGGCGCCCAGGTACATGGCGAACCAGCCGAGCAGCAGCGGCGGTTCGAGGGCGTCGTCGGGCTGCTGGTACTCGGGGGTGGGCGCGATGCTGTCGAGCAGGACGAGCCGGTCGGGCCGGCGCCCGGCCGGCATCCGTTCGACCAGGGCCTGGGCGACCACACCGCCGAAGGACCAGCCGGCCAGGGTCCGCGGCCCGCCGCCGTCGAGGGCGTCGAGTTCGTCGCCGATGCGGTCGGCGAGCTCCTCGACGGTGGTGTCGGCGCGACCGCCGGTGAGTGCGGCCTCCCAGTAGGCGGGGTGCCCGGACAGGTCGAGGACGGTCAGTCCGGTGCCGGGCGGCAGGGCTTCGGCGAGGGTGCGGTGGACGCCGGCGGCGAGTGCGCCGGGGTGGACGAGGAAGACCGTGCCGAGGCCGTCGCCGGCCTCGGCCAGCCGGTGGACGACGGCGGGGCCGGCGTCACGCCGAGGCCGCATGGTTCTCCCCGGCGCGTGCGGCGGACTCCTCCGCGATGTACTCGGCCAGGTCCTTGATGCTCGGGTGGTACCAGAGGGTGGTGGTCCCGAGTTCGAAGCCGAGCCAGTTCTCCATCTCCCCGGCGAGGATGAGCGCCTCGGTCGAGTCGAGGTCGAGCTCGTCGAAGTACGTCTCCGGCGGAACGTCCTCCGAGGGCACTGAGAGCCGGTGGGCGATCTTCTCGATCAGCCACTGCTGGGCCTCAACGGCGGTCACGACAGGCACGGTCGATCCTTCCCCAGGGTACGGTGATTTCGTCCGGTCGGAACATTTCCGATAGCCACCCGCAGGTAAATCGGCGGCAAAGCCGAGACTGCGGGAAGGCAGCCCGAATCACGCGCTCGCAGCGCGCGGCAGACACGGAATCCGGGCTCTTCACACGATGGTTCGACCGGCCGCGACCGGCGCCGGACAGGCCGCGGCCTGCGACAACTCCGGTACGGCGGACGATCGTTCAGTGGGTGAGCGGTGACGGTGGGCGCACAGCGGGCAGTTCCGCCGCGTCCCGGGTCAGGACCGTACGCGAGTGACATTCGCGCATGCAACCAACTCCGCGTAAATCAACGCGGTTGCAACGCCAAAGAAATGTACTGACCGGACGGAATATCCCGTCGAAACTCGTCCCGAAAAAAGAAAATTGATGCGCCGTCCGACTCGTGCTTCGAATACGCACGCGCCTTGCCGCGTCCGGTCGGCGGGCGGCGGCGGCCCGGGCGGCCGGCGCCGCCGGCATGGTCCAGAGTTCAACGACACCTTGCAGGCCGCTCCGGCGCCTGGCTATGGTCACGTCAGCGCGCCGCGGCGACCCCGCGGCCGTGCGCCGACCACCGCACGGAGGGGGATCGAGGACGCCATGCCCGCGGACCGGCAGGGGAAACGGCCGCCGGGCGACGGCCCTCGGCCCGGACTCCCGCGGCGGCGAACGACGAAGGGCGGGCCCGCCGCCCGGCAGGCCCGCCCCTCCGACACCTTCTCAGCCCAGCTGCACCACGGCTCGGGACATGCCGAGCACCTTCTGGCCGCCGCTGGTCGCCAGCAGGTCGACGCGCACCCGGCGGCCGTCCAGCAGCGCCGCGACCTTGCCGGACACCTCGATCACCGCGCCGACGCCGTCGTTCGGCACCGGCACCGGCTTGGTGAACCGCACGCCGTACTCGACCACCGCGGCCGGGTCGCCGACCCAGTCGGTGACGACGCGGACCGCCTCGGCCATGGTGAACATGCCGTGCGCGATGACGTCCGGCAGGCCGACCTCCAGCGCGAACTTCTCGTTCCAGTGGATCGGGTTGAAGTCGCCGGAGGCGCCCGCGTACTGCACCAGCGTGGCGCGCGTCACCGGGAAGGACTGCGCCGGCAGCTCGGTGCCGACCTCGACCTCGTCGAAGCTGATCGCCATCGGGTTCACTCCCCCGCCTCATCGGCCGCACGAGCGACCAGGGTCATGACCGACGTCACCACGTGCTCGCCGGACTCGTCGTTGACCTCGCCGCGCACCGAGAGCACGTCGTTGCCGGCCAGCGACTTGATCGAGTCGATCGTCACGGTGACGGTCAGCCGGTCACCGGCCCGCACCGGGCGGGTGTACGCGAACTTCTGGTCGCCGTGCACCACCCGGCTGTAGTCCAGGCCGAGTTCCGGGTCGGTGACGACCTGCGCGGCGGCGGCGTAGGTGATGACGAACGGGAAGGTCGGCGGCGCGATCACGTCCGGGTGGCCGAACGCCTTGGCGGCCTCCGGGTCGGTGTACGCGGGATTGGCGTCGCCGACGGCGACGGCGAACTCGCGGATCTTCTCCCGGCCGACCTCGTACGGCGCGGTGGGCGGGTAGGTCCGCCCGATGAAGGAGGGGTCGAGCGGCATGGGCAACTCCTCTGATCAACCGTCATGCAGACATGCAGAAATGACTCCAGGCCGCGCCCCACGAGGGGGAGCGGCCTGGAGTCGAGGCAAAGTCAGCGGGTCTCGCGGTGCGCCGTGTGGGCGTTGCAACGCGGGCAGTGCTTCTTCATCTCAAGACGGTCCGGGTCGTTGCGCCGGTTCTTCTTGGTGATGTAGTTCCGCTCCTTGCACTCCACGCAGGCCAGCGTGATCTTCGGGCGGACGTCGGTGGCAGCCACGGGAGTGCCTTCCTGGGACAACGAATAAGAACACAGACAAGTGTAGCCGATCGGGAGGATGACCCCCCGATCGACTACGCGGGGTAGCGGTGACCGGACTTGAACCGGTGACACAGCGATTATGAGCCGCTTGCTCTACCAACTGAGCTACACCGCTTTGATGAGCGACCTCCCGCCGGAGCGGAGGGCCTTTCACCAGAGCCCCCATGCGGAATCGAACCGCAGACCTTCTCCTTACCATGGAGACGCTCTACCGACTGAGCTATAGGGGCGAACGAGGAAGAGATTACACGGTTCCGGGCCAGAGGTGAAATCCGTATCCGACACGGAAGATCCCAGGTGGGGCGGGCCGCACGGACACCCGCAGGCCGTGCGGCCGTTCGAGGCTCCGCGCATCCCGGCGGCCCGACCGATACGACTTTCGCCCGCCTCCGCGGCGACCGTGCGCCTGCGTCCTAGGCTCGACCGGCAGGCCGCGGCCGACAGGATCCGGAGGAGCGCCGATGACCGGGGCAGACGCACCCGCCGACGGGCCGCCCGGCCGGGAGCCCGTCCTGCTGCTCACCGGCGCCCGGCTCGCCGACGGCCGGGTGGTGGACGTCCGGATCGCCGGCGAGCGCATCCTGGCGGTGGGCACCCCGGGCGGCCTCGGTCCGCTGCCGCCGGCCTCAGGGGCGGCGGACGGCAGCGGCGGGACGCGGATCGACCTCACCGGCTACCTGCTGCTGCCCGCCCCGGCCGAGCCGCACGCCCACTACGACACCGCCTTCTCCGCGGCGCTGCCCGGCCCGCCGCCGGACGGCCCGCCGGAGCTCGTCCGCCGGGTCACCGAGGCCGCGCTCACCGCACTCGCCTACGGCGCCACCGCCCAGCGCACCCACGTCCGGATCGGCGACGTGCACGGGCTCGGCCGGCTGGAGGCGGTGCTGACCGCGGCGCAGGCGCTGCGCGGCCTGACCGACCTCCAGGCGGTCGCCATGCCCCGGCTGCTCACCGGCCGGGCCGGCGCGGACGGCCGGGCGCAGCTGCGCGAGGCGCTCCGACTGGGCGCCGCGGCGGTGGGCGGTTGCCCGGAGGCCGACCCCGACCCGGTCGGGTACGTGCAGGTGCTGCTGGAGGCCGCCCGCGAGGCGGACCTCCCCGTCGACCTGCACTGTTCGGGCGCCGACCCGGGCCGGCTCGCCCGGATGACGGGTGTGCTGGCGCCGCTCCGGCCGAGGGTGACACTGGGTCCGTGCGACGCGCTGGCCCCGGGCGCGTCCACCGTGCTGGCGAGCGCGGGCGTCCGGGTGGTCTGCCTGCCGCAGTCCGGCGGCTGCGCCGGCGGCGAGCGCCCTCCCGGCGGTCTGCGGCCCTCCGTGGTGCGCGAGTTGACGCAGGCCCGGGTGCCTCTGGCGGCGGGCAGCGGGGCGCTGCGCGATCTCGCGGCGCCGGTCGGGCGGGCCGATCCGCTGGAGGCCGCCTTCCTGCTGGCGTCCTCGGGGGCGCTCGGCCCGGAGGACGCGTACGACGCGGTCGCCGGCCGGGCGCGGGCCGTGCTGGGGCTGCCGCCCGTCCGGGTGGACGCGGGTTTCCCGGCCGAGCTGCTGGCGGTGCGCGGCGACGACCTGGCCGGGGTGCTGGCGGGCGGGCACAGCCGGCTGGTGGTGCACCGCGGCCGGGTGGTGTCCCGCACCAGCGCCGTCCGGGAGTTCGCCGACACCGTGGCCCTGGCCCTGCCCCGGCAGCCCCTCCCGGAGGACTGACCCGCCGGAGCCGGACGCCGGGCACGCAGCGCGGGCGGACCGTCCCCCGTGGCCGGCCCGCCCGCGCTGCTCCCCCGTGGCCCCGTGCGCTCACCCCCGGGCGCGGCTCCCCCGTGCCGCGCTCCGCGGGTGAGCTCCCGTCAGCGGCCCCAGGCCGAGAACTGGACGCTCGCGTTGTTGCCCGAGCCGCCGCTCCGCGAGACGTAGAACTTCAGGTCCGTGCCCGAGGAGTCGTACGAGTTGGAGCCCGCGTACGGGTCGTTCCAGTGCACCCGCACCAGGCGGCCGTTCAGCACCGGGTCGGCGCAGTTCTCCGAGAAGAACCGGGCGTAGCCCTCGGTGCCGGTGGCGAAGCCGTTCGACTCGGAAGCCCAGCTGCCCGTGCCCTGGTCGTAGATCCGGACGGGCGGCTGCGCCGTCCAGATGCCGTGGCTGAGGCCCCACTCCTCGCGGGTGAGGGTGCAGCCCGTCCAGTTGCTGAACGACACGTTGACGCTGCGGGCGGCCGAGGCCAGTGCCGGCGCCTCGGCCGCCTTCGCGCCCTTCGCCGTCCTCGCCGTGTCGGCGGCGGAGGCCGAGCCGGCCGCGCCGAGCGACAACGCCCCGGCGGCGGCCAGCGCGAGTGCGGCTGTTCCGATCCTGCGTGCGGTTCCCATCGTGATTCCCCCGTACGGTCCGGCCCCGGGACTTCCCCGCGGCCCGGCAACCACTCTGCGCTCGACGGATAAACACCGGATCGGCAACGGCTGAGCGCACCGTCGACGCCGGGACGTCGTTCCTCACCGACGGGACGCGGACCCGGCTCACGGCCGAGGACCGCGCCCGGGGCCCGAGGTGGCGGCCGGGGTGCTCGCGGCACTGGCCCGTTCGCCGCGCGCCTTCGCCGCGTCGTTCGGCGACATGGCCCCGCCCCTGCAGTTCCAGAGCGAGCCGTACCGGCGGCTGCTCACACCGGCGCTGCTCTGGCGGGTCGACGCCCGCTGAACCCCGCCGGCCGTGCTGACGCCACGCGGCCCGCGGCCCGGACCGGGCGTCACCTCCGGGCGCCTCCTGGGTTGCCGGGCGGTCGGGACCGTGTGGTGATTGCTGACGGAAACGAATCGGGCTGCGGCGGCCCACGTGCGGCGACGGTCGGCTGGAGGTCAGGGATGGCGAAGCAGGCGGCTCCGGCGGCAGGGGGACGGAGGGCCGCAGCGAAGATCGTCTTCGCGCTGGGGCTGGTGCTCTTCGCACAGGCCCTGCTCGCCCTGTGCCTCGTCAGTGCCCAGCAGCTGCTCGTTCCGCGGAACATGCCCTTCGGCGTGACCGGGCCTCCCTCGCCCGTGGTCGCCGCGGTGGCATCGCGGACGGGGCTCGACCTGGCCGGCTATCCGAGCGCCTCCGCCGTCACGGACGCGGCCGATCGGGGCGAGCTGTACGGCGCGTACGTCAGCGGCGGTGCCAGTGACACGCTGATCGTGGTTCCGTCGAAGAGCTTCTTCGCCCAGACCGAGCTGGAGCCGGCGTTCCTCGACGCGGCCCACAAGCTGGGCCGGCCGGTGACCGTGCAGACGGTCAAGCCGCTCGCCTCCACCGACCCGGTCGGCGCAGTGACGTCGCTGTTGCTGCTGCCACTGCTGATCGGCGGTTACCTGGCCGCGGTGCTGGTCTACAAGGCTGCCCACGGCGTCGCCGCCGCACCGTGGCGCGCAGCCATCCTGATCGGATACGCGCTGGTGGGCGCGCTGCTGACCGACCTGATCGCCGGCCTGGGGATCGGCGCGTACTCCAGCAGCCACTTCTGGCCGCTGCTGCCGTGCTTCTGGCTCGTCACCTCGGCCGTGGCGCTGAGCGCCGCCGCGATGCAGGCCCTGGTCGGGAAGATGGGCACGCTGCTGGTGGCGGTGCTCTTCATCGTCATCGGCGGACCGCCCGCGGGCGGGCTGGGCACCTACCTGCTGCCGGTCTACTGGCGCAACATCGGCGTGGTCCTGCCACCGCAGAGCGCGGTCACCCTGATCAACCACGTGCTCTACTTCGGCGGGAGCGACATCTCCACCCCGCTGGTCGTCCTGTTCCTCTACGCCGCGGCCGGAACGGCCGTCATCGGCTGGTACGGCCGGATCAGACCGGCCCGGGCGGCCGCCCGCGCCGCCGGCGCGACGGCTCCGGCCGCCGCCGCGGCGCCCCCTCCCGACCGCCGGCGCGCCGTGATCGGAATGCTCGCGGCGCTGGGCATCTGCGCGGTCATGCAGTGCCTGTTCGCGACCAACTACATGAGCGCCTCGCACGCCCCCAAGGCCACCGACCTGCCGTTCGGCGTGGTCGGCACCTCGCCCGTCCTGCCCGCGGCCCAGAAGACCATCTCCCTGAAGGTCACCCAGTACCCGAACGAGGCGGCGGCCAAGACGGCGATCGACGAGGCCCGGATCTTCGGCGCGCTGGTCTCCTCCGGCACCTCGAACACCCTGATCGTGGTGCCGTCCATGAGCGACCTCGCGCCGCTCGACCTCGCGGTGAAGTTCGAGGAGGCCGCGAAGGCCACCGGCCAGAAGGTGGCCCTGCAGCAGTACGCGCCGACGCCGCTCGCGGCCAAGGACCCGTTCGGCCTGGTCCAGGGGCTCATGCTGGTGCCGCTGCTCATCGGCGGCTACATGAGCTCGACCCTGCTCATGGCCGCCACCGGCAGGGCGGCGGGCCGCTGGCGGGCCGCCCAGCTCGCCGGGTTCGCCGTCGTGAGCGGCCTCGTCATCGACCTGATCGTCTGCTACTGGCTGCAGGGGTTCCCCAGCCACAAGTTCTGGATCACCTGGCCGATCTGCTCGTTGATCGTCGCCGTGGTCGCCTTCGTCGCCGCGATCCTGCAGAAGCTGCTCGGGCCCGTGGGCACCCTGGTGACGGTCGTCGTGATGATCCTCTTCGGCAACCCGTCCTCCGGCGGCGCGTCCGGCGTGCCGTACCTGCCCGCCTTCTGGCGCGACATCGGCCCCTACCTGCCGCCGCGCAACGGCTACATCCTGCTGCACCACACGATCTACTTCGACGGCCACGGGACCGGCCAGGCACTGACCACCCTGCTCGTCTACCTGGGCGTCGCCGCCGCCGTCCTCATCGCGCTCGACCTGCGCCGCCCCGAAGCCGCCGTACCCGTCGACGCCACCGAGGCCGCAGCCATGTCCGTCCCCATCGGCGCCACCCCCTGAGCAGAGACGGCCCGACACGACGAAACAGCCCCCGACCTGCGTTTCCGCAGATCAGGGGCTGTTTTCTATCCTGTGGCTGGTGCAGGGTTCGAACCTGCGTAGCTTGCGCGACAGATTTACAGTCTGCTCCCTTTGGCCGCTCGGGCAACCAGCCAGGATGGTGTCCCCCGGGGCGCTGCCCCGTTCGACGCGGTAAACAATACCTGATGGATGGGGGTGGTTCGCCACTCGGTTGCCGGGGGCGCGATCACGGGTCGGCCGCGGCGGACGGGGGCAGCGCGGGGCCGCGCTGGATAGGCTTGGGCGGTGCCCGCGCCGTACGGCCGGGCAGTGACCGTGCAGCCAGTACCCAAGGAGACCAACACCCATGGCCGACTCCAGTTTCGACATCGTCTCGAAGGTCGAGTGGCAGGAGGTCGACAACGCGATCAACCAGACCTCCCGCGAGATCGCCACGCGCTTCGACTTCAAGGGCGTCGGCGGCGAGATCAGCCGGTCGGGCGACAAGATCGAGATGAAGGCCAACGGCGAGGAGCGGGTCAAGGCGATCCTGGACGTCCTCCAGAGCAAGTTCATCAAGCGCGGGCTCTCGCTGAAGGCCCTGGACGCCGCCGACCCCCAGCTGTCCGGCAAGGAGTACAAGATCTTCGCGGACGTCAAGGAGGGCATCACCACCGACGACGCCAAGAAGGTCGCCAAGATCATCCGCGATGAGGGCCCGAAGGGCGTCAAGGCGCAGGTCCAGGGCGACGAGCTGCGGGTCAGCTCGAAGAGCCGTGACGACCTGCAGGCCGTCCAGGCGCTGCTCAAGGGCAAGGACCTCGACTTCGCGATCCAGTTCGTGAACTACCGCTAGTCGTTCCGGCCCGGGAGGGTGCATCGGGGCGGAGTGCCGGAAACGGCCCCCGCCGCCCTCGATGCGCCCTCCCGCCGCATGTGCGCCGGGTGTTGAGCGCCGCCGGCGACCGGTCGGGTCGGCCGCCGCCCGGCCGTCCCGCGCCACCCGGAGCGCTCCGCCCGGGCGCAGGACCGGGCGACTCGCCGCTACCGCCACCACAGCGGAACCGGCCATGCCGCCGATGCGAACGAGCCAATCGGATCGCCGTCGAACGACCCTTGGGGTGCAAGGGGATAGCGTCGCCTGCGTCTGCCGCCCGGCCTGGGCGAGGGCCCGGTGCGGGACGTTGCGGCAGTCGAGGGGGGATCGTGATGCGTTCATCGCTCAGGCATGCGCTGGCTGCGGGTTTCACCGCGTGCCTGCTCGCGGCGGCCTGCGTCGGCACTGCCCAGGCGGCGCCCTCGGACGGCCGGACGGCCGGGGCGGCACAGCCGGCACCGGCCGTACAGGCGTCGAAGCACGTGCCGCCGGCCGGCGCGACGGTCGTCAGGATGACGGTCCGCGGCGTTGACCGGAAGGTCGCGGAGTCGCACGGCTTCGAGGTGGTGACCGGCCCGGCCGGCCGCGAGCGCGTGGTACCGACCGCTTCGGCGACCAACCCGGACGGCAGCCCCTACCGGGCGAAGGCCGGCGTCGGAGCGGCGGCGGTGAGTCCGCACAACGTCGTCGAGGGGGACTGCGGCGACGCCTACCTGTGGATCCACCCGGTCGGCGGTTTCGTCTCCGAGATCGAGACCGGCTTCGACCTCAACACGGGTGCGGTCGCCTACCACTGGCAGGTCAACAGGTCCGACAAGTACGGCTCGGACTCGCACTCGTGGGGTGGCGGCCTGGGGGTGGACACGTCCTGGCGCGGCGAGTGGGACGTGCGGAGCGGTGGTGTGACCTGGGAGACCGCGGGCGTCACCCCCTCCAGCGACGCGCTGCTGTGGGACGGCGAGATCTGCTCCAGCGGCGGTCCCAGCGACCGCGACTACGTCGTCTGATCGGAGGATGACCGCATGACAGCGATGTCGGGCGCGCCGTGGTCGGTGTCCCTGGACTACTCGCACGACGCGGCGTTCGCGCTGGCGATCCGCGACGCGCTCGGCATCGCCGGCCCACCGGGGTTGCCTCCGGTGGCGCCTCCACCGGAGCTGGCCGTCGACCCGGCCGCCCCGGCCGACGGAGCCGGCGCGGCGTGGCGGCACTGGTGGGACCGCGCCCTGCCGCCGACCGGGCAGGACGGACCCGGCTCCCCCGTCCTGCCGGATGCTCCGCTGGACCGTGTCGTCACGGAGAACTTCGCCGCCCTGCAGGCGTGGAGCGCCGCCCGCAAACGTGAGGTCGCCCGCGCCACCAGCCCCGGTCGCGCCGTTCCCCGGATCCGGGACTTCCTGCGCGAGCACGAGCGGGCCACCGGTGTCCGGCTGGCCGGGTTCCGGCTCGACGTGACCGCGCTCCCCGTCGCGGGCTCCGTCTTCCTGCCGCTCGGCGGGCACCGGATCGCCGTCAGCGTCGTGCTGCTGTCCGACCGGGCGGAGTACCTCAGGCGCATCCTCGCGCACGTCGGCCCCTGACCGGGAGCCGCAGCCCCGGAGCAGCCTCCGGCCGGGCGGGTCAGCCGCGGACCCAGTCGGCCGAGTGCCGCTGCGCCCCGAGCCCGACGGCGTCGAACTCGTCGAAGCGCCCCTCCGGCACGGTCGCGCCGAGCCGGCGCAGCGCCTGCGAGATGGGGGTGCCGTCGGCGGACCGCGGCTCGTCCTCCTCGATGCGCAGCGGTCCGAGGTCGATCCGGCCGTGCAGCCAGACGGCTGCCTGCTGGGTGCCGGCGCCGCCGAAGAAGTCGGCCTCGACGTAGGCGATCGGGCCGGCCTGCGACCAGGCCTCCAGTCTGCGGCCGAATCCGGCGGGGAAGCGGGTGAAGCCCGGCTCGGCACGGTCGCCGGGGACGTTCAGGACGCCGTGCAGCCGCTCGGTCATCGGGATCAGCGCCAGGCCCTGCGCCAGTCGCGCGACCTGCGCGACCGGCACTTCGGCCGCCACCACGTCGAGCAGGTCGGCGGTGGCGAGCAGAGCGTTGAGTTCGTATGACATTCCGTCATTCTGCGCTGCTCAGCGCCGCCGGGTCAGCCGAATATTCGAACTGACTATCCATCGGTCAGGATGGGGGCATGACGAGTCCCTTCCGCCGTCCGACGGCCGAGGAGCTGGCGGCCGCGCACGACGCGACGATCCCTGACGTGGCGGCTCCCGGGCTGCGGGTGCTGTTCTGCGGGATCAACCCGGGCCTGTGGTCCGGCGCCACGGGCCGGCACTTCGCGCGGCCGGGCAACCGCTTCTGGCCCGCGCTGCACCGCTCGGGGTTCACCCCGCGGCAGTTGCGTCCCGACGAGCAGGACGAGCTGCTCGGGTACGGCCTCGGCATCACCAACGTGGTGGCGCGCACCACGGCCCGGGCGGACGAGCTGACCGCGGACGAGTACCGGACGGGCGGGGCCGCCCTGGTCGAGCGGGTCGGGCGACTGCGGCCCGAGGTCCTGGCGGTGCTCGGCATCGGCGCCTACCGGGCCGCGTTCGGGCGGCCGAAGGCCCGGGTCGGGCCGCAGCCGGAGGGCATCGGCGCGACCGCGGTCTGGGTGCTGCCCAACCCGAGCGGGCTCAACGCGCACTACACGCCGGACGGCATCGCCGCCGAGTTCCGTCGGCTGCGCGAGGCCGTCGAGGCGGATCAGGAAGGCGAGCGGGACGGCCGCTGAACGGCCGCCAGCCCGGTCGGCAGCGGCGCCGATCGCAGCTCGCGGACGAGTGCGCGGACGGCCGCGGTGCGGGCGAGCGCGGGAGTGGTGACGTACCCGATCCGGCGGCTCGGCGGTCTCGGGCCGAGGTCGGTGACGGCGAGGCCGGGCGGGGCGCCGAGCAGGCTGAGTCCGGGTACTACGGCCATCCCGACGCCCTGGGCGACCAGGGAGAGCACCACGGTGTCGTCCTCGACCCGGATCGTGGCGGGCGGCAGCCAGTCCTGCTCGGACCACCAGCTCCTGGTGTAGGAGCTGCAGTTCTCGTCCCAGTCGACCAGCGGGAGCTCCTTGGGCCGGGTGTGGCCGACCGGGTGGACGAGGGCGTAGGACTCCTCGAAGAGCGGCACCACGACGAGGCCGGGTGGGGGTCCGGCCTCGGGGTCGACGGTGGCGATGCCGAGGTCGGCCCGGCCGTCCGCGACCTCGCCTGCCGTGCCGGGCCCCAGCTCCCGCACGATCCGCACCTGCGGGGCCAGCCCCGGGTGCCGGGCGGTGACCCGGGCGATCACGGCGGGCAGCAGCAGCTGGGCGGCCGCCCCCGACGGCGTCGACGTCTAACTTCGACAACGTCGGCGGCGACCACCTGGAGGGGGCGATCGAGGTGCTCCGCGACCACGGGCGGATCGCCTGGTGCGGCGCCGTCGCCCAGTACAACAGCGCCGAGCCGCCCGCCGCGCCGCGCAACCTGTACGACGTCGTCGGCAAGAGCCTGCGGCTGGAGGGCTTCCTCGTCCGCAACCACCTGG
Source organism: Kitasatospora sp. NPDC007106 (assembly GCF_040634455.1). Taxonomy (NCBI): domain Bacteria; kingdom Bacillati; phylum Actinomycetota; class Actinomycetes; order Kitasatosporales; family Streptomycetaceae; genus Kitasatospora; species Kitasatospora sp. NPDC007106. The sequence goes on along the minus strand of NZ_JBEYFP010000008.1, from coordinate 29,990 downwards.
CGGTGCGCGACGAGCTGTACGGGTTCCTGGTGCCCCACCTGCGAAGCGGCCTGGTCCGGTCGGACGAGACCGTGGTGGACGGCTTCGACCGGATCGTGGACGCCTTCCTCGGCATGCTGCGGGGCGAGACCGTCGGCAAGGCGCTCGTCCGGGTGTGAGCGCCGCCCGGCCGGTCAGTCCGCGGTGACGGGGGCGGGTTCGCCCGCGGTCAGGTGCAGCAGTTCGCGGTAGGTCAGCGGGAGGACGGTGTGCGGGTGGCCGGCGGCCGCCCAGAGCACCGGGTGGGCCTCCAGTGCGGTGTCGACGACGGTGCGCAGCGGCGCCGGGTGGCCGACCGGGGCGACGCCGCCGATCGCCTGCCCGGTGGCCTCGCGGACCTGCTGCGCGCCGGCCCGGGTGATCGGCCCGGTGCCCAGGCGCTCGGCGAGGAAGGCGGTGTCCACCCGGTGCGCGCCGCTGGTCATCACCAGCAGCGGGGCGCCGTCGCAGACGAAGACCAGGCTGTTGGCGATCGCGCCGACCTCGCAGCCGAGGGCGGCCGCGGCCTCGGTGGCCGTCCGTGCCGAGTCCGGCAGGACCCGGATCGCGGCGCCGACACCGGCGGCGGCGAGGGCCTCGGCGACCGGACGGCTGCGCTCGGGCAGACCGGAGGGGTCGGCGGCCGGGTCGGTGGACGGTGTCGCGGTCATGGGACTCCTCGCTCGGGGGCGGCGCCGATCCGTACTGGGCGCCAGCCTGCTCCGCGGGCGGGCGGGTTGTCCAACCGTTTCAGGGGCGGCGGCGGGCCCGGGCGAGGATGCGCAGCGGGGCGAGGAGGCCGTAGCCGATGTCGCGGCGGAGGGCGCCGGCGCCGGCCCGTTCGACGGCGGTGAGCTGGTGGGCCATCAGGTCGGTCATGGTGCGGCCGACGGCCCGCAGACCGGGGTCGGCGTGGTCGACGACGTCCGCGGAGGCGTCCAGGGCGCGGCGGGCCCGGGCGCACTGGTCGGCGAGCAGGGCGCGGACGGCGGCGGTGTCGCGGGCCGCCCGCAGGTCCTCGGGGGTGACGCCGTGCTCGACGAGGCGTTCGCGGGGGATGCAGAGCCGTCCGGCGGCGAGGTCGCCGGCCAGGTCGGCGAGGAAGTCGACCCGCTGGGCGGCGTCGACGAACCGGCGCCAGGCCCGGGTCTGCTCCCCGTCGGGGCCGCCGGCGTACTGCAGGCCGGTGAAGACCAGGATGCCGGGCAGGGCGTAGGCGTCGAGGTAGTCCTGGTAGTCCTGCTCGGTGCCGAAGCCGGTGAAGGCGGCCTCGGCGGTGGCCGCTCCGGCGAGGAAGCCGTGCACCCAGTGCTCGGGGAGTCCGCGGGTGCGGACGGCGTGCGCGTAGGCCCGCAGCACCGGGTCGGTGCTGCGGGCGGGGGTGTCGAGCGCCTCGGCGGTGCGCTCGGCGAGGTCCTTGAGGCCGTCGGCCCGTTCCCGGGCGGTGCCGTTCTCGGCGGTGTCGTCGACGAGGTTCATGAAGGCGAGCCCGGCGGCCAGGTAGGGCACCAGGGGCGGGGCGGCGAGCAGCCGCAGCGCCAGGTAGGGGGCCTGCTCGCGGCGCAGGACGCGCCGGGCGGCGGCCGTGTAGTCGGCACGCAGCGGCGCCTCGGTGACGGCGGCGGCGGTCAGGGTGGCGCGCCAGCTGGGCACGGCTCTCCTCGGCGGCGGGGCGTGGGGACCGGCCCACCGTAGCGCGTGCCGTGCGCCGCCCCGGCCTCCCGGTGCCGGGGCGTCAGGTCCGGGCGGGCGCCCGGGCCTTTGGCCGCGACCCGGGGCCGGGGCCGGGGCTCACCAGCCGGCGAAGCGCTCGTCGGTGCTGACGACCTCGCGGCCGAGCGGCGCGAGCGAGATCGGGATCATCTTGAGGTTCGCCCAGCCGAACGGGATGCCGATGATCGACAGGAAGAGCGGGATGCTGGTCACGAAGTGGGCGATGGCCAGCCACCAGCCGGCGAAGATCAGCCAGATCACGTTGCCGACGCAGGAGGCGGGACCGGCGTCGGGGTTGTCCACCGTCGTGCGGCCGAACGGCCACAGCACGTAGCCGGCGAGCCGGAAGGACGCGATGCCGAACGGGATCGTGATGATCAGGATGAAGCAGATGATCCCGGCCACCGCGTAGCCGATCGCCATCCAGAGGCCGCAGAACAGCAGCCACAGGACGTTGAGGATGAGCTCGATCACCTTCATACCGTCCAGCCTGGCATGCGCCGGGCCGGGCGGCCATCGAGACGTCCGCGATCCGCCCGGGCAAGCCGCTTTACCTTTTTATTACTATAGGACGGCCGATTCCGCATCCTGGCACCGCGCCCCGCGCGGCAGTCCGCGCTGCGCGCTGCCCGGATCCGCTGACGAGAGGACAGACGCCATGCCCGTTCCCCGAGTCCGGACGACCAGCCTGCCCGGTGTGGGCATCCAGTACGACCTGACGACCCGAGAACACCGGCACCTCTCCGTCATCGCCCACCGCGACGGCACCCGCAGCCTCAACGTCTACCGCGCCGACGACCCCGACGCCTGCGCGCAGGCCCTGCACCTGACGGCGGACGAGTCGACCGCCCTGGTCGACGCGCTGATGCCCGCCCACCACAGCCCCGGCGTGCTGCACACCACCGACCTCGGGCTGGTCGCCGAACGCATCCCGCTCGGCGGCACCTCGTACTGGAACGGCCGGCTGCTCGGCGACACCAGGATGCGCACGGCCACCGGCGTCTCCATCGTCGCGGTGCTCCGCCGCACCGGCGCGGTGCCCTCCCCCGGCCCGGACTTCCGGCTGGCAGGCGGGGACACCCTCATCGTCATCGGCACCCGCGAGGGCGTGGACGCCGCCGCCGCGATCCTGGGACGGGAGTGATCGGGTGCACACCGCCACCGTCTTCATCGAACTCGGCACCGTCGTCCTCGTCCTCGGCCTGCTCGGCCGGCTCGCGAGCCGGTACGGGCAGTCCCCGATACCCCTCTACCTCCTCGGCGGCCTGGCCTTCGGCCACGGCGGGCTGCTGCCGCTCAGCTCCAGCGAGGAGTTCGTCGCGACCGGCGCCGAGATCGGCGTCGTCCTGCTGCTGCTCATGCTCGGCCTGGAGTACACCGCCGCCGACCTGGTGACCAACCTCAAGCAGCAGTACCCGGCCGGCGCCGTCGACTTCGCGTTCAACGCGCTGCCGGGCGCGGCCGCCGGACTGCTGCTCGGCTGGGGTCCGGTGGCCGCCGTGGTGCTGGCCGGCGTCACCTGGATCTCCTCCTCCGGAGTGATCGCCAAGGTGCTCGGCGACCTCGGCCGGCTCGGCAACCGGGAGACCCCGGTGATCCTCAGCGTCCTGGTGCTGGAGGACCTGTCGATGGCCCTCTACCTGCCGATCCTCACCGCCCTGCTGGCCGGCGCCGGACTGCTCGCCGGCAGCATCACCCTGGCGATCGCCCTCGCCACGGCCGGCGCGGTGCTCTTCGTCGCACTCCGCTACGGCCGGGTGATCTCGAAGTTCGTCTCGCACGACGACCCGGAGAAGCTGCTGCTGGTGGTCTTCGGCCTCACCCTGCTGGTGGCCGGCATCGCCCAGAAGCTGCAGGTGTCGGCTGCGGTCGGCGCCTTCCTGGTCGGCATCGCCCTCTCCGGCGAGGCCGCCGAGGGTGCGCACACGCTGCTCAGCCCGCTGCGGGACCTCTTCGCGGCGGTCTTCTTCGTCTTCTTCGGCCTGAGCACCGACCCGACCTCGATCCCGCCGGTGCTGCTGCCCGCACTGGCCCTCGCGCTCGTCACCGCGCTCACGAAGATCGCCACGGGGTACTGGGCCGCCCGCCGGGCCGGCATCGGACCGCGGGGACGCTGGCGGACGGGCGGAGCGCTGGTCGCCCGCGGCGAGTTCTCCATCGTCATCGCCGGGCTGGCGGTCACCGCCGGCATCGAACCGGACCTCGGCCCGCTGGCCACCGCCTACGTGCTCATCCTGGTGATCGTCGGCCCGCTGGCGGCCCGCTGGACGGAGCCCGCGGCCGGACGCCTGGCCGCACTGCGCACCCGCCGGTGGATGCCGGTCCGGCAACGCGGTGCGGCGCAGCCGGCACCGGACGAGGAAGCGGTGGAGCCCGTGCAGTCCTGACGTACGGTCACCGTGGCGGGTCGGTCCCGTACGGTTCGCCGCATCCGGATTGCGCAGTTCTCCCCAGCCTTCGGCCGGGAGGTGCCTCACGCGCCCCTGGGGGGTGCGCCCAGACCTGCCTGGGGCGCCCTCCGGCTTCGAGTCCGTCAGCCGAGGGCCTTGGGGGGTTCGGTCGGGTGGGGGATCTCGGGGGTGTCCGGGGCTTCGGCGAGGAGGGTGCTGAGGCGGTCGCGGAGGCGGCCGGAGGCGGCCCGCAGGCGTTCGGCGCGGTCGGCGCGGGTCCCGGTCGGCTCCACGGGGACGACCGGGACGCCGTGGGCCTTCGCGGTGGCCACCAGGCTGTCGGCGGCGGCCGGCAGGGCGGCGAGCGCGGTGGCGGCGAACAGGCCGCCGCCGAGCTGCCGCGGCCGCCCGAGCAGTCCGCGGTGGACGATCTCGCAGGGCAGCAGCCGCTCCTCGCGGCCGGCGGCCTCGGCCGCCTCCGCGGCCGCCATCACCAGGGTGAGCAGGCCCTCGGCGGCGCGGGCGACGACCCACTTGCGGCCGGGCACCGGCGGCAGGAACTCCCTGATCCGGTCGACCTCCTTGTCGAGGACGACGTCGGGCAGCAGGTCGAGCGTGGAGTGCAGGCGCAGTTCCTGCACCTTCGTCCAGGGGACGTCCTCGCCGTCGAAGCCGACCTTCTCCGGGCCGAAGGCGACCTGGCCGAGCCCGTCCAGCTGGTGGAGCAGCCAGACCGCCGGTCCGGGGACGCGCGGGTGGCGGCCGATCAGGGCGGCGATCGACACCTCCCAGTCCTCGGTGGCCGGTGCCTCGGGCGGCGGCAGGGTGGCGAGCGCCCGCCGGACCCAGTCGCCCTCGCCGACGACGTTGCGGGCCTTGGCCCGGCCGGTCCGCGCGGCCGTGCCGAGCGCCGTGCCGGCCCGGCGGCCGAATTCCTGCGCGCCGTCGCGCACCCCCATGTCCCGCTCCCCCTCGGCCGGATGACGTCCTGTCCAGTCTGCCCGAACGTCAGGGACCGGGACGCTCCGGTGGGGCGGGTCGGCCGTCCGCGGCCCGGGCGCTCTCCGCGGCGCGGGCGAGCAGTACGCCGCGCTCGCGGGCGTTGCGGGTGAGGCCGGCGGCGCGGGTGAACTCGGCGGCGGCCTCGCCGTGCCGGCCGAGCCTGGCCAGCAGGTCGCCGCGGACGCCGGGCAGCAGGTGGTAGCCGCGCAGGGCGGGTTCGTCGGCGAGTTCGTCGGCCAGGTCGAGGCCGGTCTGCGGGCCGAAGGCCATGCCGAGCGCGACGGCCCGGTTGAGGTCGACCACCGGTGAGGGGCTGCGGGTGGCGAGGGCGGTGTAGAGGGCGGCGATCCGCACCCAGTCGGTCTGTCCGGCGGTGCCGGCCCGGGCGTGGCAGGCGGCGATGGCGGCCTGCAGGGCGTACGGGCCGGGCGGGGTGCCCTGCTCGGCGGCGAGGGCCTCGGCACGGTCGTGGGCGGCGAGGCCGCGGTGGATCAGCAGCCGGTCCCAGCGGCTGCGGTCCTGGTCGAGCAGCAGAACCGGCTCACCGCCCGGGCCGGTGCGGGCGGGGGTGCGGGAGGCCTGGATCTCCATCAGGGCGATCAGGCCGTGCACCTCGGGTTCGCGGGGCATCAGGCCGGTGAGCACGCGGCCGAGCCGCATCGCCTCCTCGCAGAGGGCGGGCCGCATCCAGTCGTCGCCGGCGGTGGCGGCGTAGCCCTCGTTGAAGACGAGGTAGACGACTTCGAGCACCGAGGCGAGCCGCGGGGCGAGTTCCTCGCCCTCCGGCACCTCGAAGGGGACTTCGGCCTTGGCGAGGGTGCGCTTGGCACGGACGATCCGCTGGGCGACGGTGGCCTCGGCGGTGAGGAAGGCGCGGGCGATCTCCTCGGTGGACAGGCCGCCGAGCAGCCGCAGGGTGAGGGCGACCCGGGCCTCGGTGGAGAGCACCGGGTGGCAGGCGGTGAAGACCAGCCGGAGCAGGTCGTCCTCGATCTCGTCGGCGAGGACGGCCTGCTCCGGCTGCGGGCCCTGCGGCGGGTCGGTCTCCAGGTCGTGGCCGACGAGGCGGAGCTTCTCGGCGAGCCCGGCCTCGCGGCGGATCCGGTCGACGGCGCGGCGGCGGGCGGTGACGGTGAGCCAGGCGCCCGGGTTGTCGGGCACGCCGGCCTCGGGCCACTGTTCCAGGGCGGCGACCAGCGCGTCCTGGGCGGCCTCCTCGGCGAGGCCGACGTCGCGGACCAGCCGGGCCAGGCCGGCGATGATCCTGGCCGATTCGATCCGCCAGACCGCTTCGACGGTGCGGTGGGTGTCGGGTGCCGTCACAGCTCCCCATCACAGCAGTCCGGGGCCGCCCGCGGCCAGCGCGGCGCGGCCCCGGACGGGCCGGGACGGGGTCAGCCGGTGATCGGCTTCTGGTGCTCGTCGCGCCAGGCCTGCTCCTTGGCGGCGTCCTCCGGGTTGAGGATCTCGGCCGGGAAGTCGGAGGCCTCGAAGACCTTGCGGAGCTCCAGCACCGCGCCGTCCTCGAACGGGGCGCGGCCGGCCCACTCCAGGGCCTCCTCGCGGGAACTGACGTCGAGCACCCAGAAGCCGGCGATGAGTTCCTTGGTCTCGGCGAAGGGCCCGTCGGTGACGGTGGCCTTCCCGCCCTTGAAGGTGAGCCGGGCGCCGTTGGAGCTGGGGTGCAGGCCGTCGGCGGCGAGCATGATGCCGGCCTTGATCAGTTCCTCGTTGAACCGGTTCATCGCGTCCATCGCCTCCTTGGTCGGCATGACGCCGGCCTCGGAGTCCTCGTTGGCCTTGACGATCAGCATGAAGCGCATGGTGGTGCCTTCCTCGGTGTCGGACTCCGCCCGGTGCGGGCCGGGGCGCCGGTCGTTCCGGCTTCCGTCTGTGCGTCGAACGGGACGGGCCCGGATCGACACGGCCGCGGAAATATTTCTGAGGATTCCTCCGCCGGGCCGTCAGCGGTGCTCGCGGCGGGGTTCGACGGCGTTCTGCAGGCGGTCCCACTCGGCGATGTCGGGGTGGTGGAGGTCGAAGGCGGGGCTCTCCGAGCGGATCCGGGGCAGTGCGGCGAAGTTGTGCCGCGGCGGCGGGCAGGAGGTCGCCCACTCCAGCGAGCGGGCGAAGCCCCAGGGGTCGTCCTCGGCGACCTTCTCGCCGTACTTGGCGGTCTTCCAGACGTTGTAGAGGAACGGCAGGATCGACAGGCCGAGCAGGAACGAGCCCACGGTGGAGAGGCTGTTCAGCGCGGTGAAGCCGTCCCCGGCGAGGTAGTCGGCGTAGCGGCGGGGCATGCCCTCGGCACCCAGCCAGTGCTGGACGAGGAAGGTGGTGTGGAAGCCGATGAACAGCGTCCAGAAGCAGATCTTGCCGAGCCGTTCGTCGAGCATCTTGCCGGTCATCTTGGGCCACCAGAAGTGGAAGCCGGCGAACATCGCGAAGACGACGGTGCCGAAGACCACGTAGTGGAAGTGGGCGACGACGAAGTACGAGTCGGAGACCTGGAAGTCGATCGGTGGGGAGGCCAGCAGCACGCCGGTGAGGCCGCCGAACAGGAAGGTGACGAGGAAGCCGATGCTCCAGAGCATCGGGGTCTCGAAGCTGAGCGAGCCGCGCCACATGGTGCCGACCCAGTTGAAGAACTTCACCCCGGTCGGGACGGCGATCAGCAGGGTCATGAACGAGAAGAAGGGCAGCAGCACCTGCCCGGTCACGAACATGTGGTGGGCCCAGACGGTGACCGACAGGCCGGTGATGGCGATGGTGGCCGCGATCAGGCCGGTGTAGCCGAAGATCGGCTTGCGGCTGAAGACCGGGATGACCTCGGTCACGATGCCGAAGAACGGCAGCGCGATGATGTACACCTCGGGGTGCCCGAAGAACCAGAACAGGTGCTGCCAGAGGATCGGGCCGCCGTTGGCCGGGTCGAAGACGTGCGCCCCGAACTTGCGGTCGGCCTCCAGGGCGAACAGCGTGGCGGCCAGCACCGGGAACGCGAAGAGCACCAGGATGCTGGTGAAGAGGACGTTCCAGACGAAGATCGACATCCGGAAGACGGTCATGCCGGGCGCCCGCAGGCAGGCGATGGTGGTGATGAAGTTGACCGCGCCGAGGATGGTGCCGAAGCCGGACAGCGCCAGACCCATGATCCACATGTCGCCGCCGATGCCGGGCGAGTGGACCACGCCGGAGAGCGGCGTGTAGGCGAACCAGCCGAAGTCGGCGGCGCCGTCCGGGGTGAGGAAGCTGCCGACGACGATGATCGAGCCGAGCAGGTAGAGCCAGTAGGCGAGCGCGTTGAGCCGGGGGAAGGCCACGTCCGGGGCGCCGATCTGCAGCGGCATGATCCAGTTGGTGAAGCCGGCGAACAGCGGGGTCGCGAACATCAGCAGCATGATCGTGCCGTGCATGGTGAACAGCTGGTTGTACTGCTCGTTCGACACGATCTGGGTGCCCGGCTGGGCCAGCTCGGCCCGCATCACCAGGGCCATCACGCCGCCGATCAGGAAGAAGGCGAACGAGGTGGTCAGGTAGAGCGTGCCGATCTGCTTGTGGTCGGTGGTGGTCAGCCAGCCCACCAGCTTGCGTCCGCGGCCACCGCGGCGGGCCGAGCCGAAACCGCGGCGGGGCTCACGCGGCGGGGGCCGGTGCTCGGTGTCGGTCGGGAGAATCGTCACTGCACCACTCCTCCGCGCCAGGCCCACCGGCCGTTCAACGGGTAACCGGCCCATCAGTACCAGCCGGGTCCCCGGACGGACGGAGGCGCGCCGGAGCGGTGGACGGAGTCACCCGCTTCGCCCTGGGAGGTCGGGATCACCTCAGGGGCGCGTGGTAACCTCACGCGCCCCTGGTGGCCCTCCCGCCCCCGGGGAGCGGGGTGCCCGAGCCGTCAGCGGCCGGCCATGCGTTCCAGGCGGGCGATGCGTTCGGGCATCGGGGGGTGGGTGGAGAAGAGCTTGGCGCCGACCTCGCCGGGCCGGAACGGGTTGGCGATCATCATGTGGCTGGCCGTCTGCAGCTGGGGCTCGGGCGGCAGCGGCAGGCGCTGGGTGCCGGTCTCCAGCTTGCGCAGTGCGCTGGCGAGGGCGAGCGGGTCGCCGGTGATCCGGGCGCCGTCGGCGTCGGCCTGGTACTCGCGGGAGCGGCTGACGGCCAGCTGGATCAGCGCGGCGGCGATCGGCCCGAGGATCATGATCATCAGCATGCCGACCAGGCCGGGGCCCTCGTCGTCGTCGCTGCGGCCGACCGGGATCAGCCAGGCGAAGTTCACCAGGAACATCACCACCGAGGCGAGTGCGCCGGCGACCGAGGAGATCAGGATGTCCCGGTTGTAGACGTGGCTGAGCTCGTGGCCGATGACGCCGCGCAGCTCGCGCTCGTCGAGCAGCTGCAGGATGCCGTCGGTGCAGCAGACCGCGGCGTTGCGCGGGTTGCGGCCGGTGGCGAAGGCGTTCGGTGCCGGGGTCGGCGAGATGTAGAGCCGGGGCATCGGCTGGCGGGCCGAGGTGGAGAGCTCCCGGACGATCCGGTAGAGCTGCGGGGCCTCGATCTCGCTCACCGGCCGGGCCCGCATCGCCCGCAGGGCGAGCTTGTCGCTGTTCCAGTACGCGTAGGCGTTGGTGGCGATCGCGATGACCAGGGCGACCAGCAGCCCGGTGCGTCCGAAGAAGCTGCCGATCAGCAGGATCAGTGCCGACAGGCCGCCGAGAAGTACGGCCGTCCTCAACCCGTTGTGCTGGCGGTGCACGGCAGGCCCTCCGTGGTGGTGCGACGGGGAGCCCGGTGGCGGCGCCCTCGTGGGAATCAACGGAAGGATGCCGCTCGTTCGTTCCCCGCCGCACGTCGGGCGGGCCGCCCGGGTGCCCCCCGGACGGTCAGAACAGACTGCCCCCGACCACCTGCAGGACCAGCTGCGGAGCGACCGAGAGCACCACCGCGCCGCCCGCGGTGAGCGCCAGCGCGGCCGCCAGCGGACCGGGGGTGCGGACCGCGCGGACCTCGGCCCCGGCCTCCGCCGGGGCGAACAGCCGGGCCGTCCACAGCAGGTAGTAGTAGAGGGCGATCACCACGTTGACCGCCATCACGACGGCCAGCCAGCCCAGCTTCGCGTCGACGGCGGCGCGGAAGACCACGACCTTGCCGAACAGGCCGATCACACCGGGCGGCAGGCCGGCCAGGCAGAGCAGGAAGAAGGCCATCGCGAGGGCGCTCCACCGGCCGCGGGCGAACAGTCCGCGGTGGTCGTCCAGCCGGGTGCCGGCCGTCCTGGCCACCACGGCGGCGACGCCGAACGCGCCCAGGTTGACCACGCCGTAGATCAGCGCGTACGCGACGGTCGCGCCGAGCGGCTGCGGCGAGCCCTGGTAGCCGGCGGCGGCCAGCGGGACGAGCAGGTAGCCGGCCTGGCCGACCGAGGACCAGGCGAGCAGCCGCACCGCGCTGAACGGGGTGTCGCCGCGCTGCCGGACGGCGGCGACGTTGCCGGCCGTCATGGTCAGCGCGGCCAGCACCGCCAGCACCAGGCCCCAGGTGTGCCCGTACGGGTGGAAGGCGATCGTGGTGACCAGGGCGAGCCCGGCCAGGCCCGCCGCCTTGCCGACCACCGAGAGGTAGCCGGCCACCGGGATCGGCGCGGCGGTGTAGGTGTCGGGCAGCCAGAAGTGGAAGGGCACGGCCGCGACCTTGAAGGCGAAGCCGACCAGGGTGAGCACCGCGCCGGCCTCGGCCAGCGGCTTCAGCTGCCCGGGCACGTGGGTCAGGCCGTCGGCGATCGCCACGAGGTGGATCGAGCCGGTCGCGGCGTAGACGAAGCCGACGCCGAGCAGCATCACGGCGGTCGCGGTGACCGAGGAGAGGAAGAACTTCAGCGCGCCCTCGGCGCCGCGGCCGTCCCGGCGCAGCGCGACCAGGGCGAAGGCCGGCAGCGAGGCCACCTCCAGGGCGATGATCAGCGTCGCCAGGTCGCGGGAGGCGGGCAACAGGACGGCGCCGGAGGCGCTGGAGAGCAGCAGGAACCAGTACTCGCCGCCGGGCAGCCGCTCCTCGTCCACGGTGTGCAGGGAGAGCAGGACGGCGATCAGCGCGCCGCCGAGCGCGAGCAGCTGGAAGGCGAGCGCGAAGTGGTCGGCGGTGTAGCTGCACGCCCCGCCGGCCGCCTTCAGGCAGAAGGTGGAGCGGGCGTCGCCGCGCACCAGCGGCAGCATCGACAGCAGGGCCAGCAGCAGGCCCGCGGCCGAGGCCCAGCCCAGGACGCGCTTCTGGCGGGCCGGCAGGAAGAGGTCCGCGACCAGCACGGCGAGTGCGGCGAGCGCCGCGACCAGCGGCGGCGCGACGGCCACCCAGTCGACGGACTGGATGAGGCCGCCGGGGTCGGCGACGGCGAGTGGGTTCATGGCGGGCTGCCCCAGGAGAGGAGATCCGAGCGGGGTGCTGATCACGGCTCAGCCACCCCCGAGCAGGTGCTTGACGGCCGGGTCGGACAGGCTGAGCAGCAGGGCCGGCCAGACGCCGGCGACCAGGGTGAGCGCGGCCAGCGGTGTCCAGCTGGCCGCCTCGTACGCCTTGATGTCGGGCAGCTCGGTGACGAGTGCGGGCTGCTTCGGGTCGCCCATGCAGACCCGGCGGACGACGACCAGCAGGTAGCCGGCGGTCAGCAGGGTGCCGAGGCCGGCCAGCACCATGTAGGTGACGAACGCGGGCCGGGAGAGCCCGGCGGCCGGGTCGAAGGCGCCGAACATGGCGAGCAGCTCGCCCCAGAAGCCGGCCAGGCCGGGCAGGCCGAGGCTGGCGACGGCGGCGAAGGCGAGCAGCGCGCCGATCCGCGGGGCCCGGCCGTACAGGGCGGCGCCGGTGGCGCCGGCCAGGGTGTCCAGGTCGGAGGTGCCGTAGCGGTCCTTGACCGCGCCGACGAGGAAGAAGAGCAGGCCGGTGATCAGGCCGTGGGCGATGTTGCCGAACAGCGCGCCGTTCACCCCGGCGGGGGTGAGCGTGGCGATGCCGAGCAGCACGAAGCCCATGTGGCCGACCGAGGAGTAGGCGATGAGGCGCTTGAGGTCGCCCTTGGCGCCCTGGCGGGCCAGGGCGAGGCAGGCCAGCGAGCCGTAGAGGATGCCGACGGCGGCGAACGCGCCCAGGTAGGGGGCGAAGGTCGCGGCGCCCTCGGGGACGACCGGCAGCAGCACCCGGACGAGGCCGTAGGTGCCCATCTTCAGCAGCACGCCGGCCAGCAGCACCGAGCCGACGGTCGGTGCGGCGGTGTGCGCGTCCGGCAGCCAGCTGTGCAGCGGCCAGGCGGGGGCCTTCACGGCGAGGCCGACCAGGATCGCGAGGGCCGCGACCACCTGGGTGGTGTGGCTCAGTCCGGCGCCGTGGGCGGCGGCCAGCCGGGTCATGTCGAAGGTGCCGGCGTTGAAGCCGATCAGCAGGAAGCCGAGCAGCATCACGGCCGAGCCGAGCAGCGTGTACAGGATGAACCGGTTGGCGGCCGGCACCTTCGCGCCGCTGCCCCAGCGGGCGATCAGGAAGTACATCGGGATCAGCACGACCTCGAACGCCACGAAGAACAGCACCAGGTCGAGCACCGCGAAGGTCGCCAGCATGCCGACCTCCAGCAGGAGCAGCAGGCCGGTGAACGACCGCGCGGAGGGCACGCCCTCGCCGGCGGGCAGCCGGCGGGTGGAGTACAGCGCGCAGAGGAAGGTCAGCAGCGCGGTGAGGACGAGCAGCGGCAGCGAGATGCCGTCCACGCCGAGGTGCAGCCGGACGTCGATCGCCGGGATCCAGCGGACGTTCGTGACGGCCTGCATCACGGCGGGGCGGTCCTGGTCGAAGCCGACCGCCAGGGCCACGGCGAGCGCCAGGGTCGCGCCGGTGACGCCGGTGCCGAACCGCAGGGCGCGGCGGTCGGCGGCGGCGCGGTCGGCCCCGAACGGGACGAGGGTGGCGGCGGCGCCGGCCAGCGGCAGCAGCAGGAGGGCGATGAGGACTGCGTTCATCGGGGGCTCCAGGTTCGTGCTGCGGCGGGTCGGGTCGGGTGCGGGCTGCGGGTCATGTGCCGACCGCCACCAGGACGGCGAGCAGGACGGCCCCGGCGAGCAGCGCGCTGAGGTAGCTCTGGGCGTTGCCGGTCTGGGCCCGGCGGACGAGCCAGCCGAGGGCGTTGGTGCCGTTGCCGGCGCCGCGGACGTACGTCTCGACGACCTCGCGGTCGAGGAAGTTCACCAGCCGGGCGGCGGCCGCGGTCGGGCGGACGAACAGCGTGCTGTACAGCCGGTCGACGCCGAAGCCGTACTGGGCGAACCGGTGCACCGGGCCGAGCAGCAGCCGGCCGGGATCGGGCACGGCCCCGGCGGTGGCTGCCTGCCGGGCTCCGGCCGCCCGCCAGGCGGCGTAGGCGATCAGGACGCCGGCCAGCGCCAGGCCGGTGCCGGTGACCGAGGTGGCCGGGGTCGGGCGCAGCGAGCCGCCGTCGAGCAGCGAGGGCAGCCAGCCGTCGCGCAGCCCGAGCAGGCCGAAGGCCATGGTCGGGACGGCGAGCACCCAGAGCGGCCAGCGCATCGCGGCGGGCTCGGCGGTGGCCGGGTCGGCCTCGTCGATCTCGGGCGAGTACGGGGCGCCGGCCTCGGCGGCGGGCGCACCGGCGGCCGGCGCCGCGGCGGCGCGGCCGTGGAAGGCGACCAGCCAGAGCCGGGTGGAGTAGGCGGCGGTGAGCAGCGCGGTGAGGCCGGCCGCGACCAGGACGATCCAGCCGGCCGCCTCGGGCACCGCCGAGGCGGGGCCGACGCCGCGGGTGAGCGCCTCGCCGTGGGCGGCGTGCTCGGCGGCGGTGAACACCGACTCCTTGGAGAAGAAGCCGGTGAACGGCGGCAGGCCCATCAGCGCGACCAGGCCGATGCCCATCGCCCAGTAGGCGTCCGGCACCCGCTTGCGCAGGTCGGGCATCCGGGACATCGCGGAGATCGAGTTGGTGTGCGCGGCGTGGATGACCACGCCGGCGGTGAGGAAGAGCAGGGCCTTGAAGACGCCGTGGCCGACCAGGTAGAAGACGGCCGAGTCGCGGTCGCCGGAGGCGAGGGCGCCGGCCATGTAGCCGAGCTGGCCGACGGTCGAGTAGGCGAGCACCCGCTTGAGGTCGTCCTGGGCGAGGGCGCAGAGCGCAGAGCCGACCATGGTGACGGCCGCCATCGCGGCGAGCACCACCAGGGCGGCGGCGGAGAGCAGGAAGACCGGCATCAGCCGGGCGACCAGGTAGATGCCGGCCGCGACCATGGTCGCGGCGTGGATCAGCGCGGAGACCGGGGTGGGGCCGGCCATCGCATCGGGGAGCCAGGTGTGCAGCGGGAACTGCGCGCTCTTGCCGGCGACGCCGCCGAGCAGCAGCAGGGCGGCCAGGGTGGGGTGGCCGAGCCGTCCCTCGGTCGCGGCGGCCAGCACGTCGGTGATCCGGAAGCTGCCGGCGTCGGCGCCGAGCACGAAGATGCCGAACACGAACGGCACGTCGCCGAGCTTGGTGACCAGGAAGGCCTTGAGCGAGGCGGAGCGGGCGTCCTCGGTCTCCCAGTGGTGGCCGATCAGGAAGTACGAGCAGATGCCCATGATCTCCCAGGCGACCAGCAGCACGATCAGGTCGCCGGAGTAGAGCACCAGGAACATCGCCGCGGTGAACAGGGAGACCAGCGCCGCGTACGAGGGGTAGCGGGGGTCGTCCTTGAGGTACGCGGTGGAGTAGATCTGCACCAGGGTGGCGACCAGGCCGACCAGCAGCGAGATCAGGACGGAGAAGCCGTCCAGGTGGAGGGCGAGCGAGACGTCGGGGCCGCCGGTCGGGGTGAGCCGGGTGGCCGCGTCGAGGCTCCGCCCGGTGCCGAGCTGCAGGGCGACGACCACGGCGAGCACCGCGGAGGCGGCGACCGGCAGGACGGCCAGCGGCCGGGCGAGGCCGGCGTACTTCTTGCCGGTGGCGAGGCCCGCGGCGGCGCCGAGCGCCGGCAGGGCGGGGACGAGGAGGGGCAGGGCGAGGTTCATGCGGCCCGGCCCTCCGGCTCGGTCGCGGCGGCCTCGGGGGCCGCCTCGGACGGGTCGCCGAGCAGGGTGAGCCGGTCGACGTCGGCGGTGCCGCGGGTGCGGAAGACCAGCAGCACGATGGCGAGGCCGAGGCCGATCTCGGCCGCGGCGACCGTGATGGTGAAGAGGGTGAGCGCCTGTCCGGCGTGGACGGCGTCGCGCAGCCAGGCGTCGAAGGCGACCAGGTTGAGGTTGACGGCGTTGAGCATCAGCTCGACGGACATCAGCACCAGGACGACGTTGCGCCGGGCGAGCACGCCGTAGACGCCGACGCAGAACAGCAGCGCGGCGAGGACGGCTGGGTAGACGAGGTGCATCGGCGTCAGCGCTCCTGCGCGGGGGCGGTCGGGGCGGTCGCGGGGGGATTGGCGGTGGCCGGAACGGTCGGAGCGGTCGCCGCGGGGGCGGCGGGCCGGCCGACGGGCTTGCCGGCGCGCAGCTTCCCGGCGCGCGGCCGGGGCAGCGTGCCGGAGGTGCTGCGGGAGAGCACGATCGCGCCGACCAGCGCGGCCAGCAGCAGCACCGACAGCGCCTCGAAGGGCAGCACCCAGTGGCGGAAGAGGTACTCGCCGGTGGCGCGGGTGGAGCCGCCGCCCGCGGTGAGGTCGATCCAGCTGGTGCGGAAGGCGTCGGCGACGAGGGTGACCAGGGTGCCGGCGGCGGCCAGCGCCACCAGCAGGGCCGCCCAGCGGTTGCCGGAGTCGGCGTCCGGCGAGCGGCCGATCGGCGCCCGGGTGAGCATCAGGCCGAACAGCACCAGCACGACCACCGAGCCGAGGTAGATCAGCACCTGCACCCAGGCGATGAACTCGGCGGTGAGCAGCAGGAACTCCACGGCGAGCCCGCCGAGCGCGACGACCAGCCAGAGCGCGGCGTGCACCAGCTGCTTGGTGGTCACCGAGACGACGGCGGCACCGAGCACGGCCAGGCCGACGAGCAGGAAGACGACCTCGGCCCCGGTCGGGGAGAGGAAGGACCGGGCGGCCGGCTCCAGCGAGCCGGTGGCGGCGAGCAGGGTGCTCATGCGTCCTCACCCTCCTGTGCGGCCGCGGCGGCCAGCTTCTCGGCCGCCTTGCGGGCGGTCGCGATCTCCTTGGGCTCCTCGGCGGCGGGGTCGAGGGCGGGCGGCGCGGGCACCGTCCACATCCACTCGCGCAGCCGGTCCCGTTCGTGGGTGAGCTCCAGGATGTCGGTCTCCGCGTACTCGAACTCCGGGGACCAGAACAGGGCGTCGAAGGGGCAGACCTCGATGCAGATGCCGCAGTACATGCAGAGCGAGAAGTCGATCGCGAAGCGGTCGAGCACGTTGCGGGTGCGGGCGCGGGCGTTCGGGTCGGCGGCGGGCAGCGTCTCCTTGTGGGAGTCGATGTAGATGCACCAGTCCGGGCACTCGCGCGCGCAGAGCATGCAGACCGTGCAGTTCTCCTCCAGCAGCGCGATGACGCCGCGGGAGCGCGGCGGCAGCACGGGCTGCACCTCGGGGTACTGCGCGGTGACGCTCTTGCGCGTCATGGTCCGCAGGGTGACGGCCAGGCCCTTGGCGAGGCCGGTGCCGGGGATGTTGAGAGCCATCAGGAGATCGCCACCTTGACGATGCCGGTGAGGGCCAGCTGGACGAGCGCGAGCGGGATCAGCACCGTCCACGCGAAGCGCATCAGCTGGTCCTCGCGCAGCCGCGGGTAGGTGACCCGGATCCAGATCACCACGAAGGCCAGCGCGAAGGTCTTGAGCAGCGTCCACAGCCAGCCGAGCGAGTCCGGCAGCGGGCCGTGCCAGCCGCCGAGGAAGAGCACCGTGGTCAGGCCGGAGACCACCAGGATGCCCGCGTACTCGGAGAGCAGGAAGAGCGCGAACCGCAGGCCGGTGTACTCGGTGTAGGCACCGAAGATGATCTCCGAGTCGGCGATCGGCATGTCGAACGGCGGCCGCTGGAGCTCGGCGAGGCCGGCGGTGAAGAAGACGAAGGCGCCGATCGCCTGCCACGGGATCCACCACCAGTGGAAGGCGTCCACGATCCCGGGCAGCGACACCGTGCCGGCGGCCATCGCCACCGAGGCGGCCGCGAGCAGCATCGGCAGCTCGTACGACATCAGCTGGGCGGCCGTGCGCAGGCCGCCGAGCAGCGAGAACTTGTTGGCGGAGGCCCAGCCGGCCATCAGCGAGCCGAGCACGCCGATGCCCATCACGGCCAGCACGAAGAAGATGCCGGCGTCGATCGCCTGGCCGACGAAGCCGTTCGGGCCGACCGGGATCACCAGCAGCACCAGCAGGTAGGGCAGCAGGGCGACGGCCGGGGCGATCCGGAAGATCCGCCGGTCGGCACCGGCCGGGACGACGTCCTCCTTCTGCGCGAACTTGACGCCGTCGGCGACGAGCTGGGCCCAGCCGTGGAAGCCGCCGGCGTACATCGGGCCGAGGCGGCCCTGCATGTGCGCCATGACCTTGTGCTCGGTCTGGCCGATCACCAGCGGCAGCACCAGGAAGACCACCAGGGTGGCGACGCAGCGCAGCAGCGTGTCGAGGAGGTTCACGCGCCGTCTCCGTCCTGGCCGGGGGTCTGCGGGGTGTCGGGGTCCTGCGGGGCTTCGGGCCCGGCGGGCTCGGGCTTCGCGGGCTCGGGCTTCGCGGGCTCCGCCGGGGATTCGTCGTGGGCCGGGACGGGTGCGTGCCAGGGTGCGTCCGAGGACTGCGTCCGGGCGGTCCGGCGCGGCCGCTCCTCGGCGGGGGCCGCGGGTGCGGCGGGTGCCTCGGGCTGGGCCGCGGGTGCCTCGGGTGCGGTCTGGCTGACCGAACCCTCGCTGATCGAACGGGTCCGCCGCGGCCGGTCGGCCCGGACGGGGGCGCCCTCGGCCCCGGCGGCGGCCGCACGGGGACCGGCTCCGGCGGCGCGGGGGGCGGCGCCGGCCGCGCGCGGGGTGCGGGCGGCCCGGGCCGGGCGCTCGGCCACCGGCGGCAGGGTGCCCTTGAGCGGGCCCCACTCGTTGGGGTCGGGCACGCCGGGAGGCTGCATCTTGCGGCGGGCGGGGCCGTCGCCGTGGTCGGACTCGCCGGGCTCCTTCGCACCGGGCCAGGCCTTGGCGACCCGGGCGGCGAGCACGAAGTCCTTGCGCAGCGGGTGGCCCTCGAAGCCGTCCGGCAGCAGCAGGGTGACCAGGTGCGGATGGTCGGCGAAGTCGATGCCGAACATCTCGTGGGTCTCCCGCTCGTGCCAGGCCGCGCCGGCGTACACGCCGACGGCGGTGGGCAGGGCGGCCTTCTCGCGCGGCACCCGGGTGCGCACCAGCAGGTGGCGGACGGCGCCGGGGGTGGCGACGTCGGCGAGGTGGACGGAGACGGAGAAGCCCTCGGTGAGCTCGTCGACGGCGCTCAGCCAGTCGAAGTAGCTGAGTCCGAGGCCGTCGCGGGCGGCGGTCAGCGCCTCGATCCAGTGCTCGGCCGGGACGTCGACGGTCAGCAGGCCGTACGCCTCGGTGGCGCTCGCCCAGGGGCCGATCCCGGCGGCCGTCCGCTCGGCCGGGGTCGGCTCGGCGGCGGGCTGCTCGGCGACCGGCTGCTCGGCCGCGGGCTGCCCGGCGGGGGCGTCCGCGGCAACGGCGGGCTCGGCGCCCGGCACCGGCTCGGTCCCGGGCTGCTCGGGGGTGGTCACTGCGCGCCCTCCGGTCCGGCGACCAGCCCGCGGCGGAGCGCGGAGGCAGGCGCGGTGTAGCGCTGCGGCAGCGACTCGGCGGCGATCTTCTCCTGGAGCTTGAGGATGCCCTGGAGCAGCGCCTCGGGCCGCGGCGGGCAGCCCGGCACGTAGACGTCGACCGGGACGATCTGGTCGACGCCCTTGGTCACGGAGTACGAGTCCCAGTACGGGCCGCCGGAGTTGGAGCAGGCGCCGAAGGAGATCACGTACTTGGGCTCGGGCATCTGCTCGTAGAGCCGCTTGACGGCCGGGGCCATCTTGTCGGTGACCGTGCCGGAGACGATCATCAGGTCGGCCTGGCGGGGGCCGGGCGCGAACGGGATGACTCCCATCCGGATGAAGTCGTGCTTGGCCATCGACGCGGCGATGAACTCGATCGCGCAGCAGGCGAGGCCGAAGTTGAAGCACCAGAGGCTGTAGCGGCGGCCCCAGTTGAGGACCACCTTGACCGGGTCCGGCGCGAGCCGGGCCAGCGGGCCGAGCCGGCGCGGCTCGACGGCGCCCGGGTGGGCCGGGTCGGGGATGCCGAGCGGCACGGGGCCGTCGCCGCCGTGCGCGTGGGCGTGGGTCACGTCCATTCCAGAACGCCCTTCTTCCAGGCGTAGAGCAGTCCGACCGCGAGGAAGCCGATGAAGACGAACATCTCCACCAGCGTCGCCGCCCCGTACCCCGCGGCGGCGAAGACCGTCGCCCACGGGAAGAGGTAGATCGCGTCGACCGCGAAGATCACGTAAAGGAAGGCGTAGACGTAGTAGCGGATGTGGGTCTGCGCCCACCCCTCGCCGACCGGGTCCACTCCGCACTCGTACGCCAGCAGCTTCTCCGGCGAGTACACCACCGGGCGCAGCAGGCGGTTGGCGGTGAACGACACCGCGACGAACAGCACGCCGACGACGGCGAGCATGCCCACCGCCGCGTACGCGTCGAAGTAGCCACTGCCCGCGGCAGGGCCGGCAGCAGCCAGCTGCCCCTCCATGCGTTCGCCTCCACATCGGCCGGGCCCGCCGCGCGGCGGGATCCGATCTCTTTACGCGCTCATAACCATTACTCAGGCGTGAGTCTAAGTGCACCGCTCGTCTACTCCTGAACCCGCCCGATCCGCAAGACGCATGCTGGACACCCGCCCCGCTGGCACCGCCCGGAGCGGGTGTCCCGGGGGTGGGGTTAACCCCCGGGCGGGGACGGCGTCCACCCCCATGGCGGCGGCCCGCGGCGACCCGCGATGCTGGTCGGGCAGCGGACGGCGGGGCGCCGAGGGGGCGCCCGGTCCGCCGGCGGTGACGGGGCGAGGTCCGTCGGGAGGGCGGTGCACGGATGAAGGACCAGGTCGGCCAGGAGGAGAAGGCGGCCCGGCCCTCGCTGTACGGGCGGCCGCTGTGGCTGCAGGTGCAGCACATGCTGCTGAACCTGCCGCTCGGCATCGCCGGCTTCGTCTTCACGGTGGTGACGCTCTGCGTCGGCCTGGGCCTGGCGGTGACGGTGCTCGGCCTGCCGCTGCTGGCCGCGGGCCTGGCCGGCAGCCGCTGGCTGGGGGCGCTGGCCCGGCGGCGGGCCCGGGCCGCGCTGGGCTCGGACGTGCCGGAGGCCGCCCCGCTGGCGCCGGTGCGGCCGGGGCCGGCGGGCTGGGTGGTGGCCTGTCTGACGGACGGGCTGAGCTGGCGCTCGGTGCTGTTCGGGGTGCTGCTGCTGCCGTGGGGGATCATCGGCTTCGCCGTGACGCTGGTGCTCGTCCTGGTCGGCTGGCCGGTGCTGCCGTGGGCGATGCGGGGGCTGGCGGCGGTCGAACGGATGCTGGTCGGGTTGCTGCTGTGCCCGAACGCGCTGACCGAGCGGGTGCGGGAGCTGGAGGAGGACCGCGGCGCGGTGGTCGACACCGCGGCGGCGGACCTGCGCCGGATCGAGCGGGACCTGCACGACGGCGCCCAGGCCCGGCTGGTGGCGCTGGCGATGGACCTCGGCCTGGCCCGGGAGCGGCTCTCCGAGAGCCGGACGCCGGAGGAGGTCGCGGGGGCCGCGCGGATGGTGGACGCGGCGCACGGCGAGGTGAAGCTGGCCCTGCGGGAGCTGCGGGACCTCGCCCGGGGCATCCACCCGGCGGTGCTCACCGACCGCGGGCTGGACGCCGCGCTCTCGGCGGTGGCGGCCCGCTGCACGGTGCCCGGCGGGGTGAAGGTGCACGTCGACCTGAAGGGGGCCGAGCGGCCGGACCCGGCGGTCGAGGGGATCGCCTACTTCACGGTCAGCGAACTGCTCACCAATGTCTCCAAGCACGCCGGGGCGCGGACGGCGACGGTGGACGCCTGGCGGTCCGGCGACCGGCTGATGCTGGTGGTGCAGGACGACGGCCGGGGCGGGGCCGACCCGCGCACCGGCAGCGGACTGGCGGGCCTGGCCGAACGGGTGGGCGCGGTGGACGGGGTTTTCCTGGTGGAGAGCCCGGCCGGCGGCCCGACCTCGGTGACGGTCGAGCTGCCCTGGCGGACGCGGGCCGCCCGGACCTGACCGGCCCCACGGCGTGCCTTCGAGGGCGATCGGGCACCCAGGGGCGCGTGGGGGCCCTGGATCAACCACCCGACCGCCCTTCGACGACATGCCCGAGCGCCGAGCAGCCGATCGCCGGAGGGCCGGGCGTTGGAGGGCCCGGCGGCCGCCACCCTTGCGCGGTGCGGTCGCCGGGCCCGGCCCCGGTGGCGGGGGTCAGCCGCCGGTCGGCACCCGGAGCCTCGGCCCGGTGGGGCGCGGGCCGGCCGGGGACGGTCGGGTGGGTTCCTTCTTCGGGCGCACCGGGGCTCCTCCCGAGGCTGTGCGCGGGCGCGACGGACAGGCCGACTTCGTCAGCATTTCAGCTGTATGTCCGAATCACCGCCGCGGCGCGCCCGAGCACGCCGCACCTGCCCGGCTCATGCCTCCAGCAGGGCGAACAGCTCCTCCCACCGGTCCAGCACCCGCTCCGGCGAGTACCGCACGATCGCCTCCCGGGCCCGCGCCCCCATGGTGTCGCGCAGCTCGTCGTCGTCCATCAGCCGGCCGAGCTGGCGGGCCAGCGCGGAGGTGTTGCCGACCGGGGCCAGCAGGCCGTCCTCGCCGTCCCGGACGATCTCGTGCACGCCCGGTGCGCAGTCGAAGGCCACACAGGGAACGCCGCAGGCCATCGCCTCCATGAGCGAGATCGGGAAGCCCTCGCCGCGCGAGGAGAGCACGAAGATCCCGGCACCGGCGAGCGCGCCGGGCACGTCGTCCGTCCGCCCGCAGAACTCGACCGAGTCGTCGAGGCCGAGGGCGGTGCACTGCGCGCGCAGCGCCTCCTCCTCCTCGCCGAGGCCGTAGACCTTTAGCCGCCAGCCCTCGCGGCCGCGGATCGCCTCGGCCCAGGTCTCCAGCAGCAGGTCGACGCCCTTCTCCTGGGCGAGCCGGCCGATCGAGACCACGGTGCGGGCGGCGGGGGCGGCCGTCTCCGGCACCGGGAAGGGCAGCGGGTTGGGGATGCCGCAGGTCGAGTTCATGCCCTGGCGGATCCAGGCGTCCGCGTCCTCGTCGGTGAGCACCACCAGGCGGTCGACGTCCGCGTAGTGGCGCTGCACCCGGCCGAACCGCGAGGAGGCCCGGCAGGTCTCGAAGGACTCGTGGCTCATGCCGACGACCTGGAGGCCCTTCAGGTCGGCGAGCGCGACCCACTCCATCGCCCAGACCTGGGTGACGATCACCACGGCGCCGGGCCGGGCGGCGCGGAACATCGCGCTCATCCGCTCGGCGGCCTCGCGCATCCCGGCCGCGCGGACGGACTGCCGGCGGCGGGCCGCGACGTCCAGCCGCTGCCAGGGGTAGGCCGGCGTCCAGGCGGCGGGCGGCTGGCCGTCGTACAGGGTGGTCATCCCGTACGGCAGGCCGTCGCCGAAGTCCTTGTGCAGCACCGCGGGGCAGATGCCGATCAGTTCGACCCGGTGGCCGCGGCCGGTCAGCAGCTCGGCCATCCGGTGCGACCAGCTGGCGACGCCGCCCAGTTCGTCGACGCTGTTGCTGACGATGAAGATGTCGCGGCTCACCGGCCGGCCTCCCGCTCCTGCTGGTCCTGCTCGTCGTGCCCGGGCCGTGCGGCCGCCGGGGCCGGCCCGAACATCAGGTCGGCGATCCGGGCCGCGGCGTCGCCCCGGTCGTACTCGCCGTAGGCGGCGGCGAACTCCCGCCGCCGGTCGGCGTACTCCTTGCCGGTGGCCTCCAGCTCGTCCAGGGCCGCGTACAGCTCGCCGGCGTCGCGCAGCACCGGGCCGGGCGCCTCGCGCAGCAGGTCGAAGTAGGTGCCGCGGACGTCCTCGGCGTACTCCTCCCAGTCGTGGGCGAAGAACAGCATCGGCCGGTCGAGCAGCGCGTAGTCGAACATCAGGGACGAGTAGTCGGTGATCAGCGCGTCGGAGAGCAGGTACAGCGGAGTGACGTCCTGGACCTCGGAGACGTCGATCACCCGGCCGCGGACGGACGGCGGCAGCACCACCCGGTTCAGGTAGTGGCAGCGCACCAGCAGGGTGAGCCGGTCGCCGAACCGCTCGGCGAACTCCTCGACGTCGAACGGCAGCTCGAAGGCGCGGACCCTGCCGCGGGCGTCCGCGCGGAAGGTCGGCGCGTACAGCACCACCGGCTTGGTGAGGTCGATGCCGAGCTCGCCGGCGAGCTGCCGGTCCTTGCCCGCGTCCTCGCGCAGCAGCACGTCGTTGCGCGGGTAGCCGACCCGCAGCAGCCGCTCCTCGCCGATCCGGTACGCCGGCGCGAGGGTGCGCACGTCGTGCTCGGAGCGGACGACGAAGTGGTCGAAGCGGTTCAGCCCGGACAGGTACTCGGCCTGCTGGACGGGCGTCTGCCGCTTCAGCGAGGCCAGGTCGAAGCCCATCTTCTTGAGCGCCGAGCCGTGCCAGGTCTGGATGTAGGTGGTCTCCGGGCGCTTGCGCAGCCGGTACGGGTAGCCCTGGTTGTCCACCCAGAACTCGGCCTGCGCCAGCGCCCGCAGGTACTTCCAGGACCAGCGGCGCACCAGGGCGGCACCGGACGGGAAGCCCTCGGTCGACTTCGCGTACGACCAGACCGGCTTCATCGGCGCACCGCGGCGCACCAGCTCCTCGTAGACCGCGCGCGGGCTGTCGCTGAACTGCCGGCCCTGCTGGCTCTCGAAGACCACCTGGCCCTTGACCACGGGCAGCCGCTGCAGCAGCCGGTGGTAGACCTTCAGCTTGGTGTCGCCGTTGTTCAGGGTGCGCTTGAGCTGCAGCGCGCCGCGGGCGGTGCGCCGGGCCCGGTCGGCGGCGGTGTTGGCGAGCGCGGAGGCCTCGCCGCGCAGGGCCCGCTCGACGAGGTCGGTGCCGCGGCGGGCGGCGGCGCCCTCCGCGGCGATCTCGAAGGCGAGGTGGCCGCGGGCGGTGGCGTGCGGGGCGAGCCGGTCGCCGGTGAGCCGGGTCAGCCGGGGCCGGACGGCGGGGGCGGCCGCCGAGGCGAGGTCGAGGTCGCCGACGGTGAGCCGGGTGGTGGTGCGCTCGCCGTTGGCGGTCAGCACGCAGCGGACGTCCCAGACGGCGTCCAGGATGCCGAGCGGGCGCAGCCGGCGGGCGAGGTCGGCGGTGGCGCGCCAGGCGATGCCGTCGCCGTCGTGCCGGACGTCGGCGACCGGGAAGGTGAACGACTTGAGGCCCTTGCGGCGCGGCGAGAACTCCAGCCGGGCGGCGAGCTTGGCGTCGGCGGGGATCCGGCCGAGCGGGTTGACGATCCGGCCGGCCAGCTCGACGCCCTGCGGCCCGGCCGCGTAGTGGGTGAGCCGGTTGCGCAGGAAGAGCTTGCGCAGCGGGGCCGCGTGGTAGCCGTGCGCCGTGACGTCGAGCACCTTGCGGCCCTCGGGGTCGTCGAGGTGGTCGGCGCAGAAGTACACCCGGCCGTCCTGCTCGGTGAGCGGGGCGGCGAGCTTGTCCCGGTTGATCAGGGTGTCGACGGCGGGCAGCAGGTTGTCCCAGTCGTCCTGCCCGAGCAGGTAGGCGCAGATCCGCTGCGGGCTGCCGACCTCCTCGTACGCCTCCGGGGCGAGCCCGGCCAGGTAGCCGCGGGCGTGCTCGGCGAACTCCTTGCGGAAGTCCTCGGGCAGGAAGGGCAGGTCGCGCAGGTGCAGCACCAGGTCGTGCTTGAGGAACTTCACGTCCTTGCGGTACTTCAGCTCGACCATGCCGCGGTCGGCGAGCATCGCGTCGATCCGGCGGTGGATCTCCAGCCGGTCGGTGAAGTTGCGGATCTCGTGGCGGCGGTTGGAGAGCGAGCGCTCGCCCTTGGTCGGCGGGGCGACGTCCCACCAGTAGACCCGGTTGGGGATCAGGGTGATCCGCTCGGCGGCGAGGTACGCCTGCGAGGAGAAGAGCAGGTCCTCGTAGAGGATCCCGACGGGGAAGGTCAGCGCGTGCTCGGCGAGGAAGGTCCGGCGGTAGGCCTTGTTGGTGGAGAGGGTGTCCCAGACCAGCAGGTCGGGCAGCTCGGCGATCGACTCCAGGGTGCGGGTGCGCGAGTAGATCCACGGGTACCAGGCGTCGGTCTTGCCGTACCGGTTGCCGAGGAAACGGCGCACGCTCAGGCCGGAGACCAGGTCGGCGCCGGTGCGGGAGCCCGCCTCGTACAGGTTGCGGGCGGCGTGCTCGGCGAGCTCGTCGTCGCTGTCCAGGAACATCACGTACTCGCCGCGGGCCTCGGCCACGCCGTGGTTGCGCGGGGCGCCGCAGCCGCCGCTGTTGGCGGGCAGTCGCAGGGCCCGCACCCGGCCCGGGTTCTCCTGCTCCAGCCGCCGGGCCACGGCGAAGCTGTCGTCGGTCGAGCAGTCGTCGACGATCAGCACCTCCAGGCCGCGCAGCGACTGTCCGAGGGCGGAGGCCACCGCCCGGGGCAGCCGGGCGGCGTCGTTGTAGACGATCACGATGACGCTGACCAGCGGCTGCGCCTGACTGGAGGGCATGGACGGGGGTCCTTGTCGTCGGGTGGTGCTTGAGGGTGCGTGCTGAGGGTCTCCGACGCTGCCGCGGCGGCTCTGCCGATTGAGCCACGGCATCATGGGAATGGGATGAATTCTCCCACCGCGCGGGGAGTGCCCCGTCCCGCGGGCGCCCCGACGGCCGTCGTACGCCCGGCCCGGGCGGGCCGTTCGCCCTCAGCCGAGGCGGGCCAGCACCCGGCGCAGCCGGGCCCGGACGACCTCCCAGCCGCCGCGCACCCCGTCGGCGACCCGCATCCCGAGCTCGCCGTTGGTCGTCCCGTACGCCTGGACGAGGGCGAGGCGCAGCAGCGGCCGGTACACGACGGCGTGCCGCTTGCCGAGGCCCGGGGCGCGGACGGCGGTGGCGGCGCGGTCGCCGTTCTCGAAGCCCAGCACGACCCGCAGCGACCAGGCGGTCATCTCGCCGACGTCGCGCAGTTCGAAGGCGTCCACGGTGGTCTCGGCCGTCCAGCCGCCGTCGGGGTGCGCGTCCAGCTCCAGGGCGCGGCCGACGGTGAGCGGCGGGCCGAGCCGGGTGCGCAGCTCCAGGCGGACGTGGACGGGGCGGGCGGCGGAAACCAGCCCGTACGGGTCGTGCAGCCGCAGCCGGACGCTGCAGACAGGGCCGAGCCGGACGGTGCCGTCGACGGCCAGCGGCAGCCCGGCCGGGGGCAGCTCGTCGAGGCCGGTGAGCGGCACTCCGTCGACCAGGACGGGGCGGCCGTCCTCGTCGGCGAGGTAGGGCGGGGCGAGCCGGGGCGGGGCGGCGGCGAGCTCGCAGGCGCGGGCGAGGTCGGTGCCCTCGACCGGTTCGGGGCGGGCCAGCAGCAGTTCGCTCAGCCAGCGGCCGGCCGGGGTGGCGCCGCGCAGCGGGGCGGGGCCGAAGCCGGCCAGGTGGGTGCGGGCGATCCGCCACCAGGCGGCGCGGTAGGCGGCGGGCTTCTGCCGCAGTTCGCGGATGTACATCCGCAGGTCGTGGTCGATGAACTTGGTGCGGGCGGCGTCCGCGAGGTCCGGCTCGCCGGCCTCGGCGAGGATCCGCACCACATCGGCGTGCGCGTCCACCCGGTCCTGCCAGTTGCGGACCTCGTCCCGGCGGAGCGAGATGGACTGGCGGCCGGCCTCCCGGCGGACGTGCCACAGGTAGACGGTGTCGCCGACGGCGACCAGCCGCGGCCGGGCCGCGTACAGCCGGGCGGTGAAGACGAAGTCCTCGTAGTGCACCGGGCCCTCGGCGAACCTCACCTGGTGCTTGTCGAGGAAGTCCCGCTGGTAGAGCTTGTTCACGCAGAGGGTGTCGCGGAGGAACTCGGGGCGCTCGCCGATGCCCTCGTAGCGGCGGGACGGGGCGCCGGCCGCGGGGAAGAGGTCGCGCTGCCAGGGGGTGTCGGTGCCGGCGGGCAGCTCGCGGCGGACGCAGACCCCGGCGACCACCTCGGCCTGCTCGGCGACGGCGGTCTGCAGCAGCGTCCGGGCGGCGTCGGGGGCGAGCACGTCGTCGCTGTCGAGCAGCATGACGTACGGCGAGCGGGCCGCGGCGAGGCCCTGGTTGCGGGGGGTGCCGCAGCCGCCGCTGTTCTCCGTGCGAGTGATCACTCTCACGCGGGGGTCGGCGGCGGCGAGCCTGGCCAGGCGTTCGGGTGTGGCGTCGGTGGAGGCGTCGTCGACGACGATCACCTCGGCCACGGAGTCCCCCTGGGCGAGCGCCGAGCGCACCGCAGCGGTGATGTGCGCGGCGTCGTCGAAGACGATCACCACGACGCTGACCTGGGGTGACGTGCTGGGCGCCGTGCCGGGAGTGCTGGCGGTCATCCCGCGACCTGCTCCTCCCGCTGACGATAACCGCCTGCGATCGTACCGGACCGTACTTATCGGGGTGTCGGACAACTCGACTCGAACACGCCCGGCCCGCACCGGCCGCCGGTCACCGGGGTTTCGAACGGGTGCCGCATAGGATCTCGGGCATGACTTGGTTGATCACGGGCGGCGCCGGTTACATCGGCGGACATGTCGTGCGGCAGCTGGCGGAGGCCGGCGAGCGGGTGGTCGTCCTCGACGACCTCAGCTCCGGCTCGGCCGACCGGCTGCCCGCCGGGGTGCCGCTGGTGGTCGGTTCGACGCTCGACCGGGAGCTGCTGGACGCGGCCGTCCGCGAGCACGGGGTCACCGGGGTGCTGCACGTCGCGGCCAAGAAGCAGGTCGGCGAGTCGGTGGCGGAGCCGCTGCTCTACTACTGGGAGAACGTCGAGGGCCTGCGGACGGTGCTGGAGGCGGCCGTCGCGGGCGGCGTCCGCAAGGTGCTGTTCTCCTC
Source organism: Kitasatospora sp. NPDC007106 (assembly GCF_040634455.1). Lineage (NCBI taxonomy): Bacteria > Bacillati > Actinomycetota > Actinomycetes > Kitasatosporales > Streptomycetaceae > Kitasatospora > Kitasatospora sp. NPDC007106. The sequence goes on along the minus strand of NZ_JBEYFP010000008.1, from coordinate 1,812 downwards.
CTCCGCCGCGGTCTACGGCATGCCGGACACCGACCTGGTGACGGAGTCCACCCCGTGCGAGCCGATCAACCCGTACGGCGAGACCAAGCTGATCGGCGAGTGGCTGCTGGCCGCGGCCGCGAAGGCGTACGGGCTGTCGGCGGTCTCGCTGCGGTACTTCAACGTGGCCGGCGCGGCCTCGCCGGAGCTGGCCGACGACGGGGTCACCAACCTGGTGCCGATGGTCTTCCAGCGGCTCACCGACGGCCTGCCGCCGCTGGTCTTCGGCGACGACTACCCGACCCCGGACGGCACCTGCATCCGCGACTACATCCACGTGGAGGACGTGGCGGCCGCGCACCTGGCCGCCGTCCGCCGGCTGGACGCGGCCGGGGAGCCGGTGAGCCTGACCCTGAACATCGGCCGCGGCGAGGGCGTCTCCGTCCGCGGCATGCTGGACGCGATCGCCCGGATCACCGGCCTCGCGGTGGAGCCCGAGGTCACCCCGCGCCGCGCGGGCGACCCGGCCCGGGTGGTCGCCGCGGCCGACCTCATCCACAAGGAGCTGGACTGGTCGGCGCGGTACGGCGTCGACGACATGATCGAGTCCGCCTGGGCGGGCTGGCGGGCCCGCCACCCGGGGCTGTGACGGGCCGGCCCCGGGGCCTCCCCGCGTCCTACTGCGGCACCGCGGTGCCGTAGTAGGAGTCCAGCGCGTAGACGCAGCGGTCCTTGCTGCCCGCGAACACCCGTCCCGCGACGGCCACCGGCGAGCCGGTGAGCTCGCCCTTGGTGCCGAGCTCCCAGCGGAGCCGGCCGGTGGCGAGGTCCACGGTGTGCAGCGAGTGGTCCCGGCTGCCCAGGTGCACCAGGCCGTCGGCGACGGCCGGGGAGCCGACGATCTCGCCGCGGGCGGCGTACCGCCAGCGCTCCCGCCCGGTGGCGGTGTCGAAGGCGTGGAGGGTCTCCCCCGAGCCGAGCAGCACGGCGCCGTCGGCGACCACGGCGGGCTCGGCGCCCTGCCGGCTGCCCGTCCGCCCGCGCCAGCGCTCCCGCCCGGTGGCGAGGTCGACGGCGTAGAGCGTGCCGAGGTAGTCGGCGACGTAGGCGGCGCCGGCGTCCAGCGCGGGCGGCGTGAACAGCACCACGGGCGCGTCGAAGCGCCAGCGCTCGGCGCCGGTGGCGGCGTCCAGGGCGTACACCCGGGGGCCGGCCGTGACGTACAGCACGCCGCCGCGCTCGACCGGGCGGGAGGGCACGTCCTCGCCGACCGGCACGGACCAGCGCAGCCCGCCGCCCCGCGGGTCGACGCAGCGCAGCCGCCCGCCGCCGTAGTAGTAGGCGCAGCCGCCGACCAGGGCGGGCCCGGACTGCGGGTTCTCGTAGTCCTGCTGGGCGTCGTCGGCGCGCCACAGCTCCGCGCCGTTGGCGGCCGAACGCAGTTGCACGCCGCCGCCCCTGATGCCGCAGCAGAGCACCCCGTCGGCGGCGTCCAGCGAGTAGACCCAGCCGTCGAGGGAGTTGCGCCAGCGCTCGGTGCCGTCGGCGACGTCCACGGTGTAGAGGTGCGGGCCGTCGGCGGCGTGCACCCGGCCGTCGGCGACCGCGAGCGCCCAGGCGACGTCGCGGGTCTTCCAGCGCCGCTCGCCGGAGGCGATGTCCAGGGCGTGCACCTCGAAGCTGGAGACGAAGAGCGTGCCGTCGGCGACCACCGGGGTGCCCCAGACGTCGTTGGACATCCGGAACCGCCAGGGCCGCCAGCGCGGCGCCGGGGCGGGCGCCGGGACGGGTGCGCGGCGGACCCAGTCGGTGGCCGCGGGCGCGGCCGGCGCG
>NZ_JBEYFP010000007.1:0-47427 GCF_040634455.1 Kitasatospora sp. NPDC007106 | reverse complement strand
TGTGTTTAGTTTTTTTTTCAGGTGTTAAGACCAAATAAAACCGGGCCACGGGGGGGGGGGGGGGCCCGGCCCCGGGCGGCCCGCCGGGGCAGGGAGAGTGCCCCGGCGGTCCGCCGTTCCCGTTGCGGGTGCCGCTACAGCGCGGCGCGGATCCAGCCGTCCACCACGGGGGCCAGGTCCTGCTGGGCCGCCGCGTGGTCGAGGTGGTAGGTGCGCACCGAGTCGCCGCCGTGCAGGAAGCCGCGCTTGTCGAACTCCAGGACGACCTCGACGCCGTACGCGTCGGCGATGAAGGTCACCTCGATCTCGTTGCAGCGGTGCGCGTACTGCGGCGCCGCCCGGAACTCGATCTCCTGGTAGAAGGGCAGCGTCTGCCGGGTACCGCGGATGTGGCCGGCCTCCAGGTCGGCCCGGGTGAAGCGGAAGCCCAGCGCGAGCAGGGCGTCCAGCACCCGCTGCTGCACCGGCAGGGCCTCGACCGCCAGCGGGTCGGCGTCGCCCTTGTCCAGCTGGCCCGCGATGTCCACCTCGGTGCGCACGCCGAGCGCCATGCCCGACAGGTGCTGGCCGGCGATGGTGGTCGCCGGGGTCTCGAACGGCACCGGGAGGGCGAACGGCACCGCGCGGCGCTCGCCCGCCGCCAGCCGCAGCGGGCCGCTGACCATCGCGGAGGCGAAGGTCTTGTTGGTGTGCCCCTCGTGGTCCTCGTACTCGACCTCGACCCGGGCGACCAGCGCGAGGGTGATGCCGTTGATCTCCGCGTCCCGCTCGCCGCCGACCAGGTTGACCTGGCCGTGGACGGTGCCGCCGGGGTGCACGGTCGGCGTGGACAGGACCGTGTCCACGGTGGGTCCGCCGACGCCCAGCGCGCCGAGAAGCCGCTTGAACACCATCGGTGCTCTCCTTACCGGTTCGGGTGGTGAGGGGGCCGATCGTACTTTGCCCGCGCTTGACCCGGACGGCCCCGACCCGGCACACCGTCGCAGCAGGCCGTCACAGCGGCGTGGCGGCCTTCAGCACCAGCAGCAGCGCGGTGGCCGCGTTCAGGGCGGAGAGCGCCGAGGCTGCGGTGCCCGCGGCGGCCAGCATCGCGGCCGGACCGGCCGGGCTGTGCGCGGGCGGCCAGGCGCGGCCGGACGGGACGGGGCCGAGCAGCGCCGCCACCCGGCGCGGCACCGGACCGGGCGCCGGATCGGCGAAGGCCGCGACCCCCGGCAGCACCCCCTGGTGGGCGACCAGGGCCGCCCGGGCGACCGCACGGGCCGTCGTCCGGCGGTCGCCGACGGCGCCGGCGGCCTCCTCGTCGGCCCACCGCTCGGTGGAGTACGCCACCGCCCGGTGCAGCGGCCGCAGGAAGGGGTTCACGCAGGCGGCCAGCCGGGTCGCCAGCAGGTAGCGGTGGTGCCGGTGCGTCAGGTGGGCCTGCTCGTGGGCGAGCAGGGCCGCCCGCTCGTCCTCGGCCAGGTGCGCCAGCATGCCGGTGGAGACCACGATCCGGCCGGACCCGCCGGGCAGCGCGTAGGCGTACGGGCGGTCGTCGGGCAGTACCGCGGGCCCGTCCTCCGCCGGGAGGTCGGCGACCGCGCGGCGCGCCCGGGCGGCGACCCGCAACCGGCCTGCGAGCGTGCGGGCGACCGCGCCGAGCACCACCGCGAGCATCGCGATCGAGGCCGCGCCCACCTCGACGTGGAACGGCACCATGTCGCGGACCTCGGGGTCGGACCAGCTGTCCGGCAGCGGGTTGCCGGGGATCTGCGCCGTCCCCAGCACCCCGAGCAGGCCGAGGCAGAGCGCGCTGCAGCCGGCCATCGCCAGGCCGAACCCGGTGAGCAGCCGGGTCGCCGCCCGCGGATGCAGGTGCTGTTCGGCCAGCCGGGAGATCGGCAGGGCGGTCAGCGGCAGGACGAGCGGCAGGAAGAGGAAGACGAGGACGGCCACGGCTCAGCCCTCGCGGCGGGCCGGCCCGTCGTGCTCCCGCCCGGTGCCCGCGGACTGTGCCGCACCGTCCGAGGCGCTGTCCAGCAGGGCCCGCAGCAGCACCTCGTCGTGCGGCAGCAGCGCGGAGACGAAGCTGGCGAGCACCGCGTCGCGGTCGGCCTCGCTGTCGAGCACCCGGCGCATCTTCAGGGCGGCCAGCCCGGCCGCGTCGGCGGCCTGCCAGTGGTAGGAGCGGCCGGAACGGGTGCGCGAGACGGCCTTCTTGGCGTGCAGCCGGGAGAGGATGGTGACGACCGTGGTGTAGGCGAGTCCGCCGTCCAGCCGCTCCTGGACCCAGCCCGCGGTGGCCGGCCCCGGCGCCTCCCGCAGCAGCTCCAGCACCTGGGCCTCCAGCTCGCCCTGGCCGCGGCGGCGGGCCCGGAAGCCGCCGGCGTCGGGCTCGCGCTCCTGGACCATGGCGGCGCCTCCCGTGCGTCCCCGGCAGGGCCTGCGCCCGCCCGCTGCTGCGCGCCGCGGGTGCGACGGCGCCGCCATCCTACTGAGCGGTTCGGTCCGGGCCGTCCGGTGAGACCGCGTCAGGGCGCGGGGAAGGGCCCGTCCGGCCTCTACAGTGCTGTAGATTCATGGCTCACAGTGATCGGATCGGCCGGGCGGACGGGCCCGGTGCGGCACTCCGGGAGGGGAAGCCATGGGAGTCTCGCTGGCCAAGGGCGGCAACGTCTCGCTGAGCAAGGAGGCCCCGGGCCTGACGTCGGTCATCGTCGGACTCGGCTGGGACGTCCGGTCGACCACGGGCGCCGACTTCGACCTCGACGCCAGCGCCCTGCTGTGCGGCGAGAACGGCCGGGTGATGACCGACCAGCACTTCGTCTTCTACAACAACCTGGCCAGCCCGGACGGTTCGGTCGAGCACAGCGGCGACAACCTGACCGGTGGCGGCGACGGCGACGACGAGCAGATCAAGGTCGACCTGGTCGGCGTGCCGCTCGCCGTCTCGAAGATCGTCTTCCCGGTGTCGATCTACGACGCCGAGAGCCGGCTGCAGAACTTCGGCCAGGTCCGCAACGCCTTCATCCGCGTGGTCGACCAGGCCACCGGCCGCGAGGTCGCCCGCTACGACCTCTCCGAGGACGCGTCCAGCGAGACCGCGATGGTCTTCGGCGAGCTCTACCGGCACGGCACGGACTGGAAGTTCCGCGCGATCGGCCAGGGCTACGCCTCGGGCCTGCGCGGCATCGCGCTGGACTACGGCGTCAACGTCTGACCCGTCGGGCCGGGCGGATCCGGCCTACAGGTCCAGCCGGTAGTGGCAGAGGCGGCGCGTCGGACGGTAGCCGAGGGCTTCGTTGGCGCGCCGCATCGGCGTGTTCTCCTCCGCCGTGTCGGTCATCAGCCCCTCCAGCGCCGGGTGGCGGCGGCGGGCGGTGCCGATCGAGGCCGCCTTCATCCAGCCGGTCAGACCGCGGCCGCGGTGGCCGGGCAGCACGCCCGTGCCGTAGTGCTGGCCGTCGCCGGTGCCGTCGCCCGGCACCACCAGTTCGGTGAAGGCCACCATCGCGCCGTCGTCCTCGGACAGCACGGCGACGGTGTGCAGGAGGTCGCCGTGTGCCGCGACCTGGTCGGCCGCGGCACGCAGCCGCTCCGCCGTCCAGCGGACCGGGCCGTGGCCCGTGCCGCCGAGCGGCATGTCGTCCATCGCCGGGCGGGCGGCGAGGTAGCGCTCCAGCAGGTCGTCCGGGACGGCACCGTCCCAGTCCACCAACCGGTAGCCGGGGTGCGGGCGTTCGGCGCGGGCGGCGAGCGCCCCCTCGTCCGTGTCGGCCAGCGGCAGCCGGGCCTCGATCAAAACGAGCACCCGGCGCAGCCCGCGGGCGGCGAGGAAGTCCTCACCGGGCCCGCCCTCCTCGGCGACGGCGAGCAGGACCTCCCGGCCGTCCGTCCGGGCCGCGTCGGCGGCGGCCTCCAGCAGCAGGGTGCCGGTGCCGCGCCGGCGCTCGGCCGGGTGCACGGTGATCTCCACCTCGGCCAGCCGGCGCTGCTCCTCCCGGTCGGACAGCCGCAGGAAGGCCGATCCCACCGGCACGCCGTCGTCGTCGGCGGCGAGCCAGGCGGTCCGGCGCCGGTGCGGGCCGGCAGAGGGATCGGCGAGGGCGGTGAGGCGGATCGGCACGGCGGCTCCAGGCGCTGCGGGCGGACGGCGGCCCGGCGACCGTAGGCAGCACCGACCCCGCGCCGCAAAGCATTTACGGCAACGCCACCGGTCGGGCCGTCTCCGCGCTAGACGCCGTCCGGGCGCCGGCGGGAGTCGGTGGTGACCACCAGGACGGCGGTGAGCAGCACCAGGTTCTTCACCACGAACTCGCCGACCAGGGTGAGCAGCAGCGGGTTGCCGTCGTCGAAGGCCGTGCCGGGCATGAACAGCAGGACGCCGAAGGTGCCGCAGAGGTGGGCGCCGAGCACCGGCAGGGCGAGCAGCAGGCCGCGGCCGGAGAGCAGCCAGAGGCCGAGCAGCACCTCGACCCAGCCGAGGGCGGGGACGACCCAGCCGCCGGGGTGGCCGGGTATGGTCCCGGTCACCAGGACGCCGGCCGGGCTGCGCTCGATGATCTTCAGGATGCCGAACCACACGTACAGCACGCCGAGTCCGGCCCGCAGCAGGGTCACGCCCCAGCGGTGCAGGCCGGGGCGCAGCCGGGTGGTCAGGGTCTGCGGCGCGGGCGCGGCCGGCAGCAGCGGGCCGGGCGGCTTGAGCTCGGGGGTCATGGTCACGACGGATTGCCTCCAGAACACGGCGGATGACGGGTCGGGACGGGTCCGCGCGGGCAGGGCGCAGCGGCGCGGGGTGGCCGCGCGGACGGTCGTTCAGGGGCACCCTGACGCCCCTGGAGACAGGTCCTGGGAACCGTCTCCGAAGGGCGCCCGGGTGGTCGGTCCAGGGACGCGTGGGGCACATCCCGGCGCGCCCTGCGTGGCATCCGTACGCCTTGAAGACACGTCCTAGGGGGCGTCCTGGCGGCCCGTGGCGGGGCGGTGCAGGCTGCGGATGCCCTGCTCGCCGCCGCCGTGCGGCCCGCCGGGCCGGCCGCCCGTGTCGCGGGCTGCCGGCTCGCGGCCGCCGAGCTCCCGCCGGAGCTGTTCCCGGTAGGTGGCCCGGTAGGCGTTGGCGGCGATCCGGTTGCCGGCCGCCAGGTAGGCGGCGACCAGCGTCTCGTGTGCGCTCTCGCGCAGGTTGTCGGCGTGGATGGCGATCAGTGCGGCGTCGACCGCCGCGCCCACCCAGCCGGCCTGGACGAGCCGGAAGGAGAGTGCCTCCAGGGTGTGCAGGCGCTGTTCGCGCCAGCGCATCCGGTGGTGGTCGAGCCAGTCCTCCTCCCAGTCCGGCAGCAGGTCGTGGCCGAAGTCGCAGGTGGCGGCCCGGCCGAGTTCCTCGGCGTCCAGGGGGAGCGCGAGGTTGAGCACCCGGGTGGCGGTGGTGCGCAGTTCGCCCAGGTCGGTGGCGACGTCCGGGGCGAGCCGGAGCCGTTCCCGGCCTTCGTGCAGCAGGTCGGCGCGGCAGCCGGGGAGCCGGTGCAGCGCGGTGCGCAGTGCCGCTCCGGCGCGGGCGGGTTCGAGGCCCGGCCAGAGGACGGCGGCGGCCCTGGCGCGGGTGAGGCCGCCGGGTTCGACGGCGAGCAGGGCGAGCAGGCGGCGGGCGCCGATGCCCGGCTGGACCTCCTCGCCGTCGAGGTGCAGGGCGAAGCCGCCCAGCAGGTCGATCCGCACGCCCGTGACCGGGCACGGGCGGTGGCCGTCCGGGCCGTCGGCGGCCCGCAGGGCCCGCGGGCGCGGTGGTGGTGGAGCGGGATCGGCCGGGACGCTCCGACGCGCCTGGCCGCCCCTGGCGGTGGCGACGCTGCGGATGCCGGCGCCGCCCGGAAGTGCTTGGATCATGGCTTGCCCCCGTGTTCGCACCGTGGTCCGCCCGGGGCGGTCCGTGGCGTCGCGGTGCCGGGGGCGGGCACCTCGCCGCGGTGTCGTCCGCGCTGCGGTGCCGTGCCCGGTGCCGCTCGTCGGTCCCGCTCCCTGGTGTCGGGCGGCCTCATTTCCACGCTAACCACCGCGGGTCGGCGGCAGCGAGCGCCATCGCCGCATTGCATGGGAGCCATAGAAGAAGCCGATCGACCTCCGGACGGGCACCGCTCGTCTGAGCAGCGGCGATTCCGGCCCGTACAAATGTTTGACGAGACACCGTCAGCTCCAGTGCAACACGGTGCAATGCGGCTGCAACGTTCATGCCACGAACCGTCACATACCTTCCGCACAAAGCCGCTTCCCCGGCCGTCGGCCCGAACGCGAGAAGGAACGACACCGATGACCCTTCCCCTCCCCACCCGAAACACCACCCGCCGCCGGGTCATCGCCGCCGGACTCGGCGTGGCCGGCGCGCTGGCCCTGCCCGCCACCGCGTGGGCCTCCGAGACCCGGACGGGCCGCCGCGCGGCGGGCGCGCACCAGGTCAGCGTCATCGTGCGCTGGAACCAGGCCGTGATGGACGCCATCCTCGCCGAGTACAAGCTCGCCGGCACGGTGTTCGGCCCGGCGACCATCAACGCGCGGGCGCTGGCCGTCATCCACAACGCGATATACGACGCCTGGGCCTGCTACGACTCCTGCGCGGTCGGCACCCGGTTCGGCGGCTCGCTGCGCCGCCCGCGCCGCGAGCGCACCCTCGCCAACAAGAGCGAGGCGGTCAGCTACGCGGCGCACCTCGCGATGCGCGACCTCTTCCCGAACCAGGCGGCCGCCGCCGACTCCTTCATGCGCAGCCTCGGCTACGACCCCAACGCCCAGGCCGGCCCGAACACCCCGGCCGGCATCGGCCGCCGCACCGCCCAGGCGGTGCTGGACTTCCGCCACCAGGACGGCGCCAACCAGGGCGGCGGCTACGTCGACACCACCGGCTACACCGCGGTGAACCAGCCGCAGTCGATCGCCGCCTTCGACCCCGCCCTGGTCACCGCGCCCGAGCACTGGACCCCGCTGATCGTCGGCGGCAAGGCGCAGAAGTTCCTCACCCCGCAGTTCTCGGTGATGACGCCGTTCGCGCTGACCCGGCCGGACCAGTTCACCGTGGCGGCCCCGCCGGCCTACCCGTCCACCCGGATGTCGGACGCGATCGAGGAGCTGGTGGACATCAGCGCCGGTCTCACCGACGAGCACAAGGCGATCGCCGAGTTCTGGCTGGACAACGACGTCACCCCGCCCGGCGCGCAGCAGTCCTGGGCCCGGTTCGTGTCGGCCCGCGACGGCTACGGCATCGACGAGGACGCACCGCTGTTCTTCGGCCTCAACATGGCCGAGTGCGACGCCGCGATCGGCTCCTGGGCGGTCAAGCGGCAGTACGACTTCGCCCGCCCCTCCACGCTGGTCCCCTACGACCGCCGCGGTCAGCAGATCCGCGCCTGGGGCGGCCCCGGCCAGGGCACCGTCACCATGGACGGCGTGCACTGGCGGGCGTACGTGGCGGTGCCGGGCTTCCCCGCCACCGTCTCCGGCCACTCGACCTTCTCCGGCGCCGCGGCCGAGTTCCTCCGCCGCTTCACCGGCACCGACTCGTTCGGCGACTCCTACCTGTTCAAGGCCGGCACCTCGACCGTCGAGCCCGGACTGACCCCGGCCGTGGACGTGACGCTGCAGTGGCCCACCTTCACCGCCGCCGCCGAGCAGGCCGGCATCTCCCGGATCTACGGCGGCATGCACTGGAGCTTCGACAACGGTCCCGGCCTGGAGATGGGCCACAAGATCGGCGGCGTTGTGCACCGCAAGGCCATGGACCTCCTCCACGGCTCGCACAACTGACGCCGTCACCACGGGAGCTGACACACCATGACGAACCAGACCGCCAACCGGCCGGCCTCCGCACCCGCCTCGGCCGCCGGGTCGGGCGGGGGCCTCGGCGGCCGCGCCCCGGCCTTCGCCGGCACCCGGGCCACCGTGGCCGGCACGCTCGCCACCATCGTGTCGCTGCTGGTGCTGGCCGTGATCGGCAAGGCGACCGACTCGCTGCTGCTGATCGCGCCGCTCGCCGCGACCGCGATGATCATCTGCGCCAGCCCGGCCCTGCCGCCGGCCCAGCCGCGCAACGTGCTGCTCGGCCAGATGGGCTCCGCGGTGATCGGCTACGCGGCCGCCGCGGTCGCCGGCCACTCGCTGTGGACGGCCTCGGTCGCGGCCGGCCTGTCGGTCGCCCTGATGGGCGTGCTGCGGGCCGTCCACGCCCCGGCCGCCGCCACCGCGGTGCTGGTGGTCGTCCAGCACCCGGCCCCCGCACGGTTCCTGCTGCTGCTCGCAGCGGGCAGCGTCCTGCTGATCCTCGTCGGCCTGCTGGCCTCCCGGATCGGCGCGATCGGCAAGTACCCCACCTACTGGTGGTGACCGCACCCGGCGGACCGGCGGCCCTCGGCCGCCGGTCCGGCCGGCCCAGCGATCCGAAGGGAGTAACGATGGACCGCGAGAGCGTCCTGGTCGACTGCGACTGGGTCCGGACCCACGGCTCCGACGGGGGCGTCGTCCTCGTCGAGATCACCGACGGCGGCCCGAACCCGGGCGGCCGGATACCCGGGGCGGTCAGCCTCGACTGGACGACCGACCTGCAGGACCGCGTCCGCCGCGACCTGATCGGCCCGGAGGCGTTCGCCGCCCTCCTCGGCCGGCACGGCATCGGCCCGGACGACACCGTCGTGTTCTACAGCGGCAACAGCAACTGGTGGGCCGCGGCCGGCTACTGGCAGTTCCGGCTGCACGGCCACCGCGAACTGCGGCTGCTGGACGGCGGCCGCGCCCGCTGGGAGGCGCTCGGCGGCGACCTGACCGTCGAGGCCCCCGTCCGGACGCCGGTGGAGTACCCCGTCCGGACGCTCGACGCGTCGCTGCGCGCCCACCGGGACACCGTCCTCGGCGGCATCGGCGCGATCAACCTGGTGGACTGCCGCTCGCTGGAGGAGTACCTCGGCCAGCGCACCGCCCCGCCCGGCGTCCCGGACGACCAGGGCGTGCGACCCGGCCACGCCGAGTCCGCGCAGCACATCCCGTGGAGCGCGACCGTCCGCCCGGACGGCACCTTCCGCGACGCGGAGGAGCTGGAGGCGCTCTACAGCCAGCTCGACAAGGACGCGCCGACCGTCGTCTACTGCCGGATCGGCTGGCGGTCCGCGCACAGCTGGTTCGTGCTGAGCGAGCTGCTCGGACGCCCCGGCGTCGCCAACTACGACGGCGCCTGGCGGGAGTTCGGCTCCCTGATGGGTGCCCCGATCGTCTCCGGGCCGCTGCCCTGGGGCGTCGTCCGCACCTCGGAGGTGGCCCGTGCCTGACGTGACGGTGATGCGCGACGTACTGCGCAACGGCTTCGACCAGACCGACCTGCCCTGGGTCCCGTGGACCGAACCCGGCCGCGTGGGCGTCGAGTTCGTCGTCCTGTGGGGCCCGGACGCGGAGCGGGGCGAGGACTCCGCGGCCCTGCTGCTGCGCTTCCCGCCCGGCGCGCACGGCGACTTCCACGAGCACCTCGGCCACGAGCTGATGCTCGTCCTCGACGGGGTCCTCGACCACAGCGACGGCCGCCGCTTCGTCCGCGGCGACCTCGTCGTGGAGGAGCCCGGCACCCGGCACCAGATGTCCAGCGCCGAGGGCTGCACGGTGCTCGCCGTCCGGGCCCGCCCGGCCTCGGCCCGCACACCCGAGGCGGACGAGATCACCACCGGGGTCGGCGCCGGCGCCTGACCCGTCGTCCGCACCGCTGCCGGGTACCGGAGCCGCGCCCACCACGGCGCCCCGGTACCCGGCCGCCGCACGACGGGCGCCCGCCACCCGCGGCCGCGCCCGTACCCGCCCGGCACAGCCCCGTCGCCACCCGAGGAGTAGCCATGTCGCCCACCCGAACCCTGACGCCGTACCCGCTGCGCCCCGCCGCTGCCGCGCCGGAGCCCGCCGAGAGCCGCCGCGTGCTGCTCACCACCGGGTCCTCCGACGCGCACACCTGGAACCTCGTGTACCTGCAGCTGCTGCTGGAGGAGAACGGCCACTCGGTGCTCAACCTGGGTCCGTGCGTGCCGGAGCAGCTGCTCGTCGACACCGCGCAGCTGACCCGCCCCGACCTGGTGGTGTTCAGCTCCGTCAACGGCCACGGCCACCTGGACGGCCTGCGGGCAGCCCGGGCGCTGCGCGCCGAGCGCAGCACCGGCGACATCCCGCTGGTGATCGGCGGTCTGCTGGGCATCTCGCCGGAGGGCGCCGAGCAGCGCACCGCCGAGCTGCTGGCGGCCGGTTTCGACCAGGTGCACAGCGACGGCACCAAGCCCGACGTGCTGCTGTCGTACCTGGCCCAGCTGCCCGCCACCTGTACCGAGCGGGCCGCCGCGTGACCCGCTCACCCGCCTCCCCACCGGACCTCGGCGCCTACGTCCGCGCCGCCGCCGGCGCCGGCGAGCTCGTCGTCCAGCCCCGCATGGGCATGGCCGTCCCCAGCGAGATGGCGGCCGGCCTGACCGCGGTGGCCGGGCTCTCGGAGCGCACCGTCGGCACCATCACCCTCGACAGCTACACCCGGGTCGGCGACCACAGCGCCGCCGTCGCGGCCGTGCGGGCCGGCAAGCCGCTGAACGGCTTCCCGCTGGTCGGGCACGGCCCCCGGATCACCGCCAAGGTCGCCGCCGCGGCCGGCCGGCACACGCCGGTGCAGGTGCGGCACGGCTCCGCCGACCCGCGGGCGATCTTCCGCACGATGGCCGCCGCGGGCCTGGGCACCAGTGAGGGCGGCCCGGTCTCGTACTGCCTGCCGTACGGGCGCACGCCACTCGCCGAGTCGGTCGCCGCCTGGCGGGAAGCCACCCGCTTCCTCGCCGAGGAGAGCCGCGCCAACGGGATCCGCGCGCACCTGGAGTCCTTCGGCGGCTGTCTGCTCGGGCAGCTCTGCCCGCCGTCGCTGCTGGTCGCGATGTCGGTGCTGGAGTGCCTGTTCTTCGCCCAGAACGGCATGACCAGCGTCTCGCTCAGCTACGCGCAGCAGACCAGCCCGCAGCAGGACGTCGAGGCGCTCGCCGCCCTCCGCCTGCTCGCCGAGGAGCTGCTGCCGCCGACCGTCGACCGGCACGTCGTCCTCTACACGTACATGGGCGTCTTCCCGCGGAGCGTGGCCGGGGCGGGCCTGCTGCTCAAGCGCAGCGCCGACCTCGCCGTCCGCGGCGGTGCGGAGCGCCTCATCGTCAAGACCGAGACCGAGGCGCACCGGATCCCGACGGTGGCCGAGAACCTGACCGCGCTGCGGGCCGCCGCCGCGCAGGCCCGGCGCACCCGCCGTGAGCTGGCCGACGCCCCGCGCGAGGGCTCCGGCGAGGCCGGCGAGGTGCTGCTGGAGGCGCGGGCGCTGATCACCGCGGTGCTGTCGCTCTCCGACGACGTCGGCACCGCGCTGCTGCGGGCCTTCCACCGCGGTGTCCTGGACATCCCGTACTGCCTGCACCCGGACAACCGGGGTGCGGCCCGCGGCACGATCGGCGACGACGGGCGGCTGCGCTGGTCGGAGGTCGGCGCGATGCCGCTGCTGGCCACCGTCGGCCGGTCCGGTGCGATGACCTCGAACCGGCTGTCGCTGATGCTGCGCCGGGTCGCCGAGCAGCACGACCGGGAGGCCGCCCGCGAGGCGCCGGAGCCGGTGGCCGCGCCGGCCGCGCCCGAGCCGCTGCGGATCGGGCTGATCGGCGGCGGGCCGCGCGGCCTGTCGATCCTGGAGCGGCTGGTCGCCCGGTGCGCCGAGCGGCCTCCGGCCCGGCCGGTGGAGGTCACCGCGGTGGACCCGTACTGCATCGGGGCCGGGCGGATCTGGCGGCCGGAGCAGTCGCCGTGGTTCCTGATGAACACCCCGGCGCGCGAGGTCACGATGTTCTCGGGGCCGTCCGACGGCGGCCCGGCGAGACCGGGCGCCGGCCCGACGCTCGCCGAGTGGTGGGCCGTCGCCGATCCGGAGAACGCCGACCCGGAGGGCTACGCGCCGCGCGTCGTCTACGGCCGGTACCTGCGCTTCGTGCTGGGCCTGGTGCTGGACGCCCGGGTGCCGGGGCTGACGATCCGTCCGGTGAAGGCCAGGGCGCTGACCACCGACCGCGGCCCGGCCGGGGGCGGCACGGGCGAGCCGGTGCACCGGGTCCGGCTGGACCGCGGGGACGTGATCACCGTGGACCGGCTGGTGCTGGCCTCCGGCCACCCCACCAACGAGCTGGACGAGCAGCAGCGCGAGTGGCTGAACTTCGCCGAGGAGCACCCGCCGCTGCGGTACGTGGTCGGCGACTCGGCCGCCGAGATGCCGCTGGACGCCGTACCGCCGGGCGCCACCGTCGGTGTCCTGGGCATGGGGCTGACCTTCTACGACGTGGTCTCGGCGCTGACGCTGGGCCGCGGCGGCCGGTTCCTGCCCGCGGAGGGCGGCGGCCTGCGCTACCTGCCGAGCGGGCGGGAGCCGAGGATCGTGCCGGCCTCCCGCAGCGGCATTCCGCTGCTGACCCGCGGCCGGAACCAGAAGACCGCCGAGTTCCGGTACCGGGCACGGCTGTTCACCCCGGAGCGGATGGCCGCGCTGCGGGCCGCCGGGCCGCTGGACTTCCAGTCCCAGGTGCTGCCGTGGCTGCTCGCGGAGATGAACATCGTGCTGCTCGGCACCCGGCTGCGGCACGCCGTCGGGCCGGATGCCGAGCGGGAGTTCGGCGAGGCGGCGGCGGCCGTCCACCGGGAGGAGCCGCCGAGCCCGGCCGCGCTGGCCGTGCTGGCGGAGGGCTTCGGGCCGGCCGGCGAGCCGCTGGACGCGCTGTGGCGCCTGGCCCGGCCGTTCGCCGGACGCCGGTTCGCCTCCCCCGCGGAGTACCGGCAGGAGCTGGCCGACTGGCTGCGCGAGGACCTCGCGGACGCCGTCCTGGGCAACTACGAGGGCCCGGTGAAGGCCGCGAGCGACGTGCTGCGCGACGTCCGGGCGACCATCCGCTCGGTGGTGGACTTCGGCGGGCTGACCCCGGACTCGCACCGCCGCTTCCTGGCGGACTTCAACCCGGTCGCGGCGGTGATCTCCACCGGCCCGCCGGCGCAGCGCTCGGAGCAGTTCCTGGCGCTGCTGGCGGCGGGGGTGCTGGAGCCGGTCGGTCCGGCGGCCCGCTTCCGGGCCGACCGCGACCTGGGCTGCTTCACCGTCGAGTCCGGCCAGGTGGAGGACTCCCGGGTGCGGCTGGACGCGCTGGTCGACGCCCGGGTGCCGAGCACCGACCTGCGCTCGGACCGCGACCCGTTGATCCGCGGCCTGCTCGCCGACGGGGTGATCCGCACCTTCGTCAACTCCTGGGCGGGCGGCGCGTTCGACACCGGAGGCCTGGCCACCACCGACAGCCCCTTCCACCCGGTGCGGGCGGACGGCGGGATCGAGCGGACGATGTTCGTCCTCGGCATCCCGAGCGAGCACACCCGCTGGTTCACCCAGGTCGGCAGCGGCCGGCCGGGCCCGTGGGGCGCCTTCACCCGGGACGCCGACGCGATCGCCGAGGCCCTGCTGGCGGAGGCGGCGCCGCAGGCCCGGCAGACCGCCGCCGAGCCCGCCGGGACGCTGGCCGGGCGGGCCGCCCGGTGAGCGGGCGCCCCGCGGCGTGGTGGACGCACCGCCGGACGGCCGCGCACGAGGAGTACCGGGCCGCCCGCGACCTGCTGCTGGCGCTGCGCGGTGACCGGGCGGCGGCCTGCGCCGCCTTCCGGCCGCCGCGCGCGGCGGAGTTCAACTGGGCGCTGGAGTGGTTCGACGTGGTGGCCGCGGACAATCCGCGGCCGGCGCTGCGGCTGCTCTCCCCGCCGGACGCCGAGGGCCGCACGTCCGTGGCCGAGGAGCTGTCCTTCGCCGAGCTGTCGGCCCGCTCGGACACCCTGGCGGCGGCGCTGGCCGGCCTCGGGGTGCGCCGGGGCGACCGCGTCCTGCTGCTGCTCGGCACCCGCGCCGAGCTGTGGGAGAGCCTGCTCGGCTGTCTGAAGCTGGGCGCGGTGGTGGTGCCCTCGTACCAGGACGTGACCCGGGAGGAGGCAGCGGACCGGATCGGGCGCGGCCGGATCCGGCACGTGCTCTGCTCCGCGGAGGCGGCCGCGCTGCTGGACGGCCTGCCGGTGCCGGGGCTGCGGATCGCGCTCACCGACCGCCCGGCGGACGGCTGGACGCGCTACCCGGACACCCGCTCCGCACCGGTGCCGTTCCTGCCGGACGGGCCGACGCGCTCCGCCGATCCGGCGTTCTGCTACTTCACCTCGGGCACCACCTCGCTGCCGAAGCTGGTCGAGCACACCCACGCCAGCTATCCGGTCGGGCACCTGTCGAGCCTGTACTGGAACGGGCTGCGGCCGGGCGACCGGCACCTCAACCTGTCCGCCCCGGGCTGGGCGAAGCACTCCTGGAGCAGCTTCTTCGTCCCGTGGACGGCCGAGGCCGTGGTGCTGGCGCCGCCGGACGGCGGCCTGCCGCCCGAGGTGCTGCCCGGGGTGCTGGCCGACCACGGCGCGGACAGCTTCTGCGCCCCGCCGAGCGCCTGGCGGGCGATGCTGCCGCACCTGCACCGCACCCGCTCGGCCGTGCGGCTGCGCGAGGCCACCGCGGCGGGCGAGCAGCTGACCGCGGAGGTGTCGGCGGCGGTGGCCGCGGCCTGGCAGGTGCAGGTGCGGGACGGCTACGGGCAGACCGAGGCCACCGCGCTGATCGGCCGCACCCCGGACGACCCGGCGCCGATCTCGCCGCTGGGGCACCCGCTGCCCGGCTGGACGGTGGTGCTGCGCGACCCGGCGACCGGTGCCCGGGGCGAGGCGGGCGAGGTCTGCCTCGACCTCGCCGAGCGCCCGGCCGGTCTGATGGCCGGCTACGCGGACGACCCGGAGCGCACCGCCGCCGCGCTGGCCGACGGCCTGTACCGGACGGGCGACGTCGGCGAGCGCTGCGCGGACGGCTCGATCCGGCTGCTCGGCCGGCTGGACGAGGTGTTCAAGTCGTTCGGGCACCGGGTGTCGCCGGTGGAGATCGAGGCGGTGCTCCGCGGGCACCCGGAGGTCGCGGACGCGGCCGTGGTGCCGCGTCCCGATCCGGCCGGCGGGCTGGTGCCGTACGCGGTGGTGACGACCCGTCACGAGCCGCCGCACGGGGCCGGGGCCGCCCGGCTGCGCGGCGAGCTGCTGGCGCGGGCGGCGGAGCGACTGGCGCCCGTGTTCGTGCCGCGCGGGCTGGAGTTCGCGGCCGAGCTGCCGCGGACCCGGTCGGGCAAGGTGCGCCGCGCGGAGCTGGCCGCGCGGTTCGCGGACGGCTGACCGGGATGCCCCGGTCGGCCGTCCGCGGCTTCCGGCCGCCGGTGCGCGGTGCGCCCGGCGGCCGGCCCGGTTCAGCAGTCGGGCAGCGGCAGGTGCTCCTCGCGTTCGGCGGTGGCGAGCAGCGCCTCGGCGACGGCCCGGGCGCGGGGTGCGGCGTCGGTGGTGCGTTCGCGGAGCGCGGCGACGATCGCGCCGTCGCCCAGCAGGGCGAGCTGTCCGGCCAGGGTGCGGTGGCCGCGGTACCCGGCGGCGGCGAGCAGGCCGTCGAGGTACTCGATGACCTTCTCCTTGTGCTCGGCGGCGACCCGGTGCGCGGGGCTGGCCGGGTCGGCCTCCTCGACCATGGTGTTGATGAACGCGCAGCCGCGGAAGTCGGCCGCGGCGAAGCGCTCGGCGAGTCCGTCGAAGAGTGCGAGCGCGAGGTCGTCGGTGCCGCGCGGGCTGGCTTCGACGGTGTCGGTCAGCCAGCTCCGCCAGGCGGCGTCGCGGCGCCGGAGCACCTCGACGACCAGGTCGTCCTTGCTCGGGAAGTGCCGGTAGAAGGACGCGCGGCCGACGCCGGACTCGCTCAGGATCCGTTCGACCCCGACCGCGCGGATGCCCTCCTCGTAGAACAGCCGCTCAGCGGCGGTGAGGAGTCGTTCTCTCGCATTGCTCGGCATCCGCAAACGGTACCACTCGGTTCTGATTTTTCGATGGGCGTTGACGAAAGTCGGTACCGATCGGTACCGTCCTAGCTGTTTGGTACCGATCGGTTCCATCTCCGCCGCAACCGAGGAGACGCCATGTCCCGTCTGCCCCTGCTCACCACCGAGACCGCCAACGAGGAGCAGCGCGAGCTGCTGGAGAGCACGCTCAAGCAGCTCGGCAAGGTCCCGAACCTGTACGCGGCGCTCGCCAACGGCCCGGCCGCCCTGCGCGGCTACCTGGCGATGCGCGAGGCCCTGGTCGGCGGCACCTTCAGCACCAAGCAGCGCGAGCAGCTCGCCCTGTTCATCGCCCAGCGCAACAGCTGCACCTACTGCGTCTCCGCGCACACCATGCGCGGCGGCAAGGTCGGCCTGAGCCAGGAGCAGCTGCTCGACACCCGCCGCGGCACCGACACCGACCCGCACATGGACCAGGTGCTCAAGCTGACCGGCGAGGTCATGGCGAGCGGCGGCCGGGTCTCCGACACCGTGCTGGCCGAGGCCCGCGCGGCCGGCGTCACCGACGCGGAGATCGCCGAGATCGTCGGCCACGTCGCGCTGAACGTGCTGTCCAACTTCTTCAACCACGTCGCCGAGCCGGAGCTCGACTTCCCGCTGGTCGACGCCCACGACCTGGCCTGACGGCCGCGGCGGTCGCGGGGCGCCGGAGCCAGCACTCCGGCGCCCCCGCCGCCCGCCGGCGGCCGCCTCCACCACCACACCGGCACCACACGGGCGGCATGCGGGAGCAGCAGCAGTGGACATCGACGTCAAGACCCTGAGAACGTTCTGCGAGGTCATCAGAACCGGCTCGTTCACCAGCGCCGCCCACCGACTGGGCTACTCCCAGTCGAGCGTGACGGCCCAGATGCGCGCCCTGGAGCGGCAGGTCGGCGCTCCGGTCTTCCACCGGCTGCCCAACGGGGTGCGGCTCACCCCCGCGGGCTCCACCCTCCGCGGCTACGCCGGCCAACTGCTCACCCTGGTGGGCGAGATGGAGGAGGCCCTGCGCGGCCCCTCGGCCACCGCACCGCGGCTGCGGGTCGGCCTGGTGCCGGCCCTGGCGTACGGCGAACAACTCGCCAGGATCGCCCAGTTCGGCCGCCGCATGCTGCCCGGCGTGCAGCTCGCGCTGCGGGTGATGGGCACCGCGGAGATCCACGCGGCCCTGCGGGCCGGCGGCCTGGACGGCGCGATCCTGCTGACCGGGCGCGAGCACCGCCCGGCGCCGGCCGCGCCCGTCCCGGTCCTCAGCGGGGCTCCGGGCCGGGCGGCCGACCGGGCCCGCACCGCGGTGCTCGCCGAGCGCGCCTCGGCCGTCCGCGAGCGGCCCGAGGCGCCGACCGAGATCCCCGTCCAGGACCTGGAGTTCACCCCCAGCACCAGCGCCGGGGCGCGACCGCCGCTCGCCTGCCACCAGGTCGTGGTCGCCGACCCGGACTGCCCCTCGCAGCGCTGGCTGCCGGAGTTCCTCCGGCTGCGCGGCGGCGAGCCGCCGGAGAGCCTCGAACTCGGCTCGATGGACGGGGTGCACGCCACCGTGACGGCCGGGCTCGGCTGCGCGATGCTGCCCACCGGCCTGGCCGCCCAGCCGTACGGCGCGGGCCTGGCGCCGATCCCCGGCGTGCCGCGGATGCAGTGGACGGTCTCCCTGCTGGCCTCCCGCACCAAGGAGTTCCGCGAGGGCCACCGCCAGGGGCTGGCGGACGCGATCCGGCTGGCGCTGACCTGCCCGGCCTGATCGGACCGGAGCCGTACGGGCCGCGGCGCGCGGCCCGGCGGCCGCCGGTCGGCCCTGCGGCGGCAGGTCGTGGCGGTGCACCTCGTGCACCGTGTACGACACGCCGGGCACTCCGACGCCGAGGGCCCGCATCCGCTCCGCGAAACGGTTCGTCGACCCCGCGGAGTCCCGCAGGTCGACGACCCGGACGCCGTCGCCGGTCACGGCCGCGACGTGGGCCGGGCAGCCGGCGAAGATGCCGTCCTCCCGGGCGGGCCGCGCGTGGAACTCCTCGTACTGTCCGGTGGTCGCCCCGGGCAGGTCGACCTCCACGAGAACCACCGTCGGCCTCCTCGGTCCGGCGTCGCCGCGGCCGCCGCGGCAGGGTGCGCCCTCCCGATCCCGGGCCGGCCGCGGGTGCCGCAAGCAGGGCCGTCCGGCCCTGTCGGCGGCCGCGGGCGGCCGGGGAGAATGCGGTGGCCCCTCCACGGCGGACGGGCCGGGGAAGGAGAGGTGCCATGCTCGACGGCACGGTACGGACGGGTGCCGGGGGTCCGGTACGGGTCTTCCTGCTCGACGACCACGAAGTGGTGCGCCGGGGTGTGCAGGACCTCCTCGACTCCGACCCCGGGCTGACCGTCGTGGGGGAGGCCGCCACCGCAGAGCAGGCGCTCGCCCGCGTCCCGGCGCTGCGCCCGGACGTGGCCGTCCTCGACGTCCGCCTGCCGGACGGCGACGGCGTCACCGTCTGCCGGGAGCTGCGCTCCCGGATGCCTGAGCTGGCCTGCCTGATGCTGACCAGCTTCGACGACGAGGAGGCGCTGCTCGACGCCATCATGGCCGGCGCCTCGGGGTACGTGCTGAAGCAGATCTCCGGCACCGACCTGGTCTCCGCCGTGCGCACGGTGGCCGCCGGGCAGTCGCTGCTCGACCCGGGCGCGACCGGCCGGCTGATGGCCCGGCTGCGCCGCCGGGCGGACGCCCCGCAGCCGTCCCCGCTGCCGGCGCTCACCGAACGCGAGACGCAGATCCTCCAGCTGGTCGGCGAGGGGCTGACCAACCGGCAGATCGGCGAGCGGCTCTACCTGGCCGAGAAGACCGTCAAGAACCACGTCTCGCGGCTGCTGGCCAAGCTGGGCGTGGAACGCCGGGTGCAGGCCGCCGTCCTGGCCACCCAGGTGGCCTCCGACCGGACGCACGACCGCCACTGACCTTCCCCCGCGGGGCCCGACGGGGCTCCCGCCCCCATGGGTTCGCATACGCAACATGGGGTCGGACGGCGGAGCCGAACGTCACCGCGCCGGGGACGGTGGGCCCGGGGCCGCGGGGTCCAACGGCCCTGGGACACCGGACCGGCCGCGGCGGAGCATGGAGCGCCGCCGGCCGGAGCGCACCCGGATGCCCCTGCACCCGCTTGCCACACCTCCGAACCGCCGTGCGGCGGTCAAGGGTTCGGCGAGCGAGCGAAGGAGAGCGTCCGGTGGCTGCCATCGAGGCGACGGAGGGGACGGCCGGCGGGCCCGCCCGCGGGCGGCAGCGCCCGGGGGCCCGGCTGGTGCGGTGGCTGACGACCACCGACCACAAGGCGATCGGCACGCTGTACCTGTGGTCCGCGTTCGGCTTCTTCCTGGTCGGCGGCGTGCTCGCCCTCGTCATGCGGGCCGAACTGGCGAGGCCCGGGACGCAGTTGCTCTCCAACGAGCAGTTCAACCAGGCGTTCACCATGCACGGCTCGATCATGCTGCTGCTGTTCGCGATGCCGCTGTTCACCGGCTTCGCCAACTGGATCATGCCGCTGCAGATCGGCGCCCCGGACGTCGCCTTCCCCCGGCTCAACATGCTGTCGTACTGGCTGTTCATGTTCGGCTCGCTGATAGCCGCGGCCGGTTTCGCCACCCCGCAGGGCGCCGCCGACTTCGGCTGGTTCCTCTACGCGCCGCTCTCCGACGCGGTGCACTCCCCCGGCGTCGGCGCCGACATGTGGATCATGGGTGTCACGCTGTCCGGCTTCGGCAGCATCCTCGGCGCGGTCAACTTCATCACCACCATCATCTGCATGCGCGCCCCCGGCATGACGATGTTCCGGATGTCGATCTTCTGCTGGAACGTGCTGCTCACCGCCGTCCTGGTGCTGATCGTCTTCCCGGTGCTCGCGGCGGCCCTGCTCGCCCTGGAGTGCGACCGCAAGTTCGGCTCGCACGTCTTCGACCCGGCCAACGGCGGCGCCATGCTGTGGCAGCACCTGTTCTGGTTCTTCGGGCATCCCGAGGTCTACATCCTGGCGCTGCCGTTCTTCGGCATCGTCTCGGAGGTCGTCCCGGTCTTCAGCCGCAAGCCGATGTTCGGCTACTCCGGCCTGATCGCGGCCACCGTGGCGATCGCCGGCCTGTCGGTCACCGTCTGGGCGCACCACATGTACGTCACCGGCCAGGTGCTGCTGCCGTTCTTCTCCTTCATGACCTTCCTGATCGCGGTGCCGACCGGTGTGAAGTTCTTCAACTGGGTCGGCACCATGTGGAAGGGCTCGCTCAGCTTCGAGACCCCCATGCTCTGGACGACCGGCTTCCTGGTCACCTTCCTCTTCGGCGGCCTCACCGGCGTGCTGCTGGCCGCCCCGCCGATCGACTTCCACGTCTCCGACTCGTACTTCGTCGTCGCCCACTTCCACTACACGCTGTTCGGCACGGTGGTGTACGCGATGTTCGCCGGATTCCACTTCTGGTGGCCGAAGATGACCGGCAAGATGCTCGACGAACGGCTCGGGAAGATCACCTTCTGGACGCTGACGGTGGGCTTCCACAGCACCTTCCTCGTCCAGCACTGGCTGGGTGCCGAGGGCATGCCCCGCCGCTACGCCGACTATCTGGCCTCGGACGGCTTCACCACGCTGAACACCGTCTCCACCGTGGGCTCGTTCCTGCTCGGCCTGTCGATCCTGCCGTTCCTCTACAACGTCTGGAAGACCGCCAAGTACGGCGAGAAGGTCACCGAGGACGACCCGTGGGGCTGGGGCCGCTCGCTGGAGTGGACGACCTCCTGCCCGCCGCCGCGGCACAACTTCACCGCACTGCCCCGGATCCGCTCCGAATCCCCGGCCTTCGACCTGCACCACCCCGACATCGCCGCCCGCGACCACCTGGAGCACCACGGCAGGCCGGCCGAGCACCTCGCCGGTGTCGCCCCGGCGGCGTACGACACACCGGTCGGCCGGCGCCACCGCCAGGACGACTGACCCGAAGTCCCCGTCCCCGCCCCGTCCTCCCCCGTCGGGGCGGGGGCGGCCCCACCGCCGTCCCCGTACGAACAAGGAGCAGCCGTGAGCCACATCGTCCCGGCCATCGGCGCGGCCGCCCTCGCGGCGGCCGGCAACGTCTGGTGGCTGCCCGCCCTGGCCGACCTGCGGGCCGGCGACGACCGGCCGCGCTCCGCCCGCCCGGCCGCGCTCGGCTGCCTGACCTGGTGGCTCGGCACCGCGCTCACCGCCGTGCTCTGGCTCACCCCGGCACCCGGGCTGCTCGGGCTCGCCGTGCTCGCTCCGGCCGCGGTCGCGGGCGGCGCCCTGTGGTTCGCCGGGTGCGTCCGGCGGGAGGCCGAACTGCGCGAGGCGGAGCGGACCTGGGCGGCCGTCGCACCGGCGGCCGTCCCCCGGCAGACCCGGAAGGGCGGGCCCCGGATCGGCCGGACGAGCCCGTGACCGGGTCGTTCGGCCCTTTCGGAGGGCAGGGGCGCGGAGTTGGGTAAGGACAGGGGTGCGTTCAGTCGTCCGACACCAGTGGCAGGAGGAGCGGTCCACATGACCGAGGCGATCACTGTTCAGGCCTTCGACGGCGTCCCGCGCGAGGTCCTCGACGAGGCCCGCGGCCGGATCGCGGCCGCCGCGGACTGCGCCAACGCGCTCGTCGAGTCGCTGCGGGTCCGGCTGACCCCCGCCGGGCTGGCGCAGGTCAACGCCGAGGTCGACGGCCGGCGGATCCGGGTGCAGGAGACCGCGCGCGGCCTCGGCGAGGCGTTGGACCGGCTGGCCGAGGGCCTGCGCCGCCGGATCACCGCCGTCACCGGCACCTGGACGCCGCGGGCCTGGCCGCAGCCGTCCCGGCCGCCGCTGCCGCCGATCCCGCCCGCGGCCGGCCCGCAGGTCATCGCCCGCGTCAAGTCGCCGTCGCTGGTGTGGTGTTCGCCGGACGCCGCGGCCCGCACCCTGGACGCGATGGACTACCGGATCCACCTGTTCACCGACCCGGCCACCGAGACCGACGCCGTCGTCTACCGGGTCGGCCCGACCGGCTACCGGCTGGCCAGGACGATCGCCGCCGCCCCGCCGCGCGGCTGCACGGCACCGCTGACCGTCAGCCCGCACGGCGCGCCCGCGCTCGACGACCGGCAGGCCGCGGAGCGGCTGGCCGGCGCCGAACTGCCCTTCCTGTTCTACGCCCACCCCGGCGACGGCCGCGGCCGGGTGCTCTACCGGCGGTTCGACGGCCGGCTCGGCCTGATCACCGGCTCCTCCTGAGCCCCCGCCGGGCGGCTCACCGCGTGCCGATCACGACGGTGGCGTCCATCTCCCCGCAGACGGCGGTCCGGGCGGTCAGCCCGGCCGCCGTGCAGGCCGCCAGGGTGGTGGGGGCCTGCCGCTCGCTGGTCTCCACCAGCAGGTGCCCGCCGGGCGCGAGCCATCGCGGCGCGTCCGCGATCACCCGCCGCTGCACGTCCAGGCCGTCCGCGCCGCCGTCCAGGGCGACCCGCGGCTCGTGCTCGCGGGCCTCCGCGGGCAGCAGCCCGATCGCCGTGGTCGGCACGTACGGCGCATTGGCGAGCAGCACGTCGACCCGGCCGAGCAGGCCGGTCGGCAGCGGCTCGTAGAGGTCGCCGAGATGGACGGTGCCGCCGACCGCGGCGGCGTTGCGGCGGGCGCAGCGGACGGCCGCCGGGTCGACGTCCGCGGCGTGCAGTTCGGCCCCGGGGCCGACGGCGGCGGCGAGCGCCACCCCCAGGGCTCCGACGCCGCAGCACAGGTCGAGCACCACCGCGGAGGGGCCGGCCAGCAGCGCCGCCTGCCGGACGAGGAACTCGGTGCGCCGCCGCGGGACGAACAGCCCCGGGTCGACGGCGATCCGCAGGCCGCAGAACTCCGCCCAGCCGAGCACGTGCTCCAGCGGCCGGCCGGCGGCCCGGGCGGCCACCATCGTGTCGAGTTCGGCCGCCGAGCGGGCGGTGGCGAGGATCAGCTCCGCCTCGTCCTCGGCGAAGACACAGCCGGCGGCGCGCAGCCGCACCACCACGGGCGGGAATTCGGGGAGCGAGCGGAGGAGGTCGGAAGAACCGGTACTGCGGGAGGAATGAGAGGACAACGGGAGCCTTTCGGGAACCGCCGAGGGGCGCTCCCGCGACCGCTACCGCGGTCGTGCCGTCCGGCCGTACGAGGAGAGCACCCAGCCTGCACCTGCGTCGATGGGTCCCACCTCCTCGATCCGTCCCTTGCTGGAGTGCCGCCACCCTACCCGAGGCGGGCCGTTCGCGACCGTCCTTCCGTGCGTCCGGCCGGGTCCTGTCACCGTGTCAGGGGCGTCCGTCGCCGGCCCCGCCGCCGAAGCGGGCCGGGCAGCCGGCCAGTTGCTCGTCGGTGACCTTGGCGAAGAGGACGGGCGGGACGGTGAAGCCGGTGCCCGCGGGCAGCAGGTCGAGGGAGCGGGCCTCCTCGGGGCCGATCCAGCGCCGGGTCCGGGCGGCGGAGCCCTCCGGCGCGGCGAAGCAGTCCCGCACCGTCCGGCAGGCGGCCGGCACGAACGGTTCGGAGACGACCGCGCAGAGGTGGATCACGTTCATCGCGGTGCGCAGGGTGCGCCCGCGCGCAGAACTCCGCGACCGGCAGGCCCGCCTCCTGGGCCGCCAGCTCGGCCGGGGTGCCGTGCTCGTCGGTGGCGCAGATGTACAGCACCTCGTGCCCGCGCTGGCGCAGGTACCGGGCGCAGACGTCCGCCGGGAGCATCGACCCGGCCATGTTGCCCAGGTGCTTGATCCCGTTGATGTACGGAAGCGCGCTGGTGATCAACTGCCGAGTCATCCCGGGCTGCTCCCGTCGGGGTGCGGATGCCGGTGCGGTCGCTCCTCCGGCCACCGTACGCGGCACGGGCACCCGGTGCACGGCGCCGTCCCGGCGCTGCGGGCGGGACTGCCCTAGGGTCGGGGAGGACCGCCGTCCGACCGCCGTCCGACCGCCGAGAGACAGGCCCGCCGTGCCGACCGCACCCGTGATCCGCATCGACGTCCCCGGCTCCTTCCCGTGGGGCGTCTTCCACGAACGGCACCCCGAGCTCGTCCGGCAGGTGCTGGCGGCACGGCCGTACGGGCCTGCCGAACGGGCCGCGGTCGAAGCGCTGCTCGCCGAGAGCACCGACGGCCTGCTGGAGCCGCCCGGCCCCGCCCTCCACGACCGCGAGGCGTGGCTCGCCCGGGGCGTGGGGCTCTGGGGCCGGCCGTGGAGCGAGGCGCCCTTCCTGTGGGCGGAGAGCTGGTTCCACCGGCGACTGCTCGACGCCACCGGGTACTTCCGGCCCGGGCCCTGGCACGGCATCGACCCCTACGCGCCCTTCAAGGACGCCGAACTGGCCGGCGAGGCCGTGGACGGCGAACTCGCCGCCCTCGACGCGCTCGCCGACCTGCCCGAGGAGGAACGCACCCGGGCCCTGCTCTCCTCCGCCCTCTGGGGCAACCGCGCCGACCTCAGCTTCCGGATGGCCGCCGGGACGGAGGGCGCGGCCGTCCCCGACCCGGTCGCCGACGACAGCGAACCGCTGCTGGCCGCACTGGCCCGGGCCCGGGGCGGCACGGTCTGCCTGATCGCCGACAACGCCGCCCGGGAACTGCTGCCCGACCTCGTCCTGATCGACCACCTGCTGGCCGCGGACGCGGCCACCCGGGTCGTGCTGCACGTGAAGCCGCAGCCGTACTTCGTCTCCGACGCCACCATGGCGGACGTCCTCGCCGCGGTAGGCCGCCTCCGTGCGGCGGACGGGGCCGCGGCCCGGGCGGTCGGCGAGCGCCTCTGGCGGGCCGTGGAGCGCGGCACCCTGCGGGTGGCGGCCCACCCGTTCTCCTGCGCGCCGCTGCCCTACCGGGACATGCCGGCCGACCTGCGCGCCGAACTCTCCGGCGCCGCCCTGACCGTCCTCAAGGGCGACCTCAACTACCGCCGTCTGGTGGACGACCGCCACTGGCCGCCGACCACGCCCTTCGCCGATGTGGCGGGCCACTTCCCCTCCCCCGTCGCCGCCCTGCGCACCCTCAAGTCCGACGTGGTGACGGGCCTGTCGCAGGCCACCGTCACCCGTCTCGACACCACCGCCCCTGCCTGGCGCACCGCAGGCACCCACGCCCTCGTCCAACTCCATCTCCGCGCCTAGGAGTTACTTCAGAGGCCACTCGGGAGGTCGGTTCAGGGGCACTGGGGGCACCTGGTGGTGCACCCGTCACCGTCGAGGCATCGCCCTGGCCGGTCGCGGCTGCCGCGCCGCTCGCGCTCCGCATGGCGGCACGGACCAGGGCCGCGCCCCGCCGGGTGGCCGCCTCGCCGGTGCCGACCGCGACCTGTCTGGCGCCGAGTCCGGCGCAGGCGCGGCAGATCCCGGGCCGCGGCACCGGGTCGTGGCACCTGTCGCACTCCGCGTACCGGGCGACCGCGGGCGGCCGGGCCTCCGGCACCGGGGGCATCTTGCGGGTGAGGCGGTGCCGCAGCACGCCGAACGCCGAGTGGATCGTGGCGGGCAGGCACTGGAGCAGCGCCAGGGAGAGGTCGGCGGGACTGCTGCCCCGTTCCAGCCAGCCGGCGACCAGCGGCGCCAGCCGTAGGGCCTCGGCCCGGCCGAGGCGGAGCCGGGGCTCCGGCCGGATCACCCGGAACAGCACCGACACGGCCTCGTCCGTGCGGTCGTCCGACCGCACGACGGCCCGCCTGCGGGTCGTCGGCCCGGGCTCCGCCAGTACAGGCTCGACCTCTGTCGGCGAAGGCCCGGACTCCGCCGGTGCGGGCTCGGCCTCGACCGGCCCCTCCTCCGCCGGTTCCGGTTCCAACGGCGGGACAGGGAGGGTGGGTTCTTTTTCCAGGTTCTTTAAAGGAGTGCCAGGTCCACCGCTGTCCGGCCGACCGGACTCCGGAACATCGGCAGCCGGTGCGACCTGCTGCGGCATGTCGTAGACGTGGACCGTGCTGTACCACCTGCCGTCCGCGCCCTGGTGCTTGACGACCCAGTAGTAGCCCGCCGCGACCAGCTCGCGGAGCGCCTTGGCAACGGCGCTCCGGCCCTCCACGCAGCTGTCGGCCATGCTCCGGCCGTCCTCGCGCCAGCCGTCCTTCCGCGAGAGGAGGTCATTGAGCAGCCCGCGCGCGGCATAACTCAGCCGCCGGTTCTGCAGGGTGACATTCGGCAATACCGTGAAGTTCACTGCCGGTTCGGTACGATGGATGTGCATGGGGAGTGCTCGCTCCTGGTGCCGGGCCCCGGGGTGTTGCCGCACCGCCGGGGTCATCTCTGCCGGTTCGCACGGAACCTAACACACGCACCGTCACACAATCGACACGGTCCGTGTCGCTCGCATGCGAGCACCATTCGATCAACTCCGGTGCCCCGGTGCTCAGCACCCGGGCCCGCGCCGCCCTACCGGCGGAAGCGCGACCGCAGCTGCTTGTAGATCTCGTAGCAGGCGAGTGCCATCAGGAGGCCCCCGAGCAGGGCCCAGAGCGCGGAGCCGCCGTGGCGCCACCGGGACAGGCCGTCGCCCAGCAGGGCCACGGACAGGGCCAACTGGCAGTACGGCATGGCCTTGTCCAGCGGACCGCCGTCCCTGAACGGGTTCTCCAACGCGCCCTCCTCGTCTCAGGGCCCGCACTGTACGCCTCACGGGCGACGCGCCGGACAGCGGATCCGCGAACAGCGGTGGAAGGTCTTGCTGCCGCAGTAGCCCTGCACGGGGCGGGCCGGAGCCTAGGTGTCCTGGTCACCCGGATCGCCCCACCGCGCCCACAGGGTGTGGTGCCAGTCGTCGGCGTCCGGGCCGGGGGGCGACACAACCGGCACCGGGCCGGGGCCCGTCTCGACGAGGTGCAGCAACGTCCACGCGACGCCGTAACAGTCGTCCGGGCCGAAGCACGCCGCCAACGCCGCCGCCTCTTCGGCCGTCACCGGCGCGGAGACGGCTCGCAGCTGCGCGCAGCGCCTGTCGATCTCCTCCGCTGTGGAGTTCCCGTCGGGAAGCGGACCGTCCGCGGTGAAGACCTGCACCTCGGGGCGGACCCGAGAACGTTCAGCTCCCACGGCCGGTCCGGGCGATGTTCTGACGGAGTCTCATCGGCCGGCCGGGTGCGTTCCGACGCGCGCTCCGGACCGCCGCCCGTTGACGTGGTCCCGCAGTTCGACGACCGTGGTGGCCACGCCGAGGAGCAGGGTCACCGCCGCCAGCGGCCGCCACCAGGCGTGACCGGCGAAGACCTCGGCGCTCAAGCCGGCGAGGCAGATCACTCTCCACAGCACGTTCCGGCACGTGCGTATCCGGGCCTTCATACCCGCCCCTCCCGGTGGCCGTCGGCCGGACTGTACCGCGCGGACTCAGACCTGTTGCACGGCCCCCGGAGAGCCCCGGACAAAGCAGAAACCCCAGGTCATCAACCTGGGGTTTCCTCATGGAGCGGGCGACGAGAATCGAACTCGCGCTCTAAGCTTGGGAAGCTCATGTTCTACCATTAAACTACGCCCGCATCTGACGGCCCGTCATGGGTCGCCCGATCAAGCACCACTGTACCCCATCCGCGGAGCGGCACGGGGCATGGCGTGAACGCGCCGCCGGCCCGGTGCGAGGGGGTCTCCGAGGGGCGTACTGTGTGGGCCGTTCCGGCCGCGCGGGGCGGCGAGCCGCCCCGGGTGATGTCCGGAACATCCCCTAATGTGACGCTGGCGTCCGCGGCGCAGTCCTTCGCCCGGGCCCGCCGCACGGACCGGACGGGCCGGGCAGGCCGGGCGGGCCGCGCCGGGGGCGCGAGGCGGACGGGGACCACGGGGAAGTATGGGAAGGGGATCGATGGAGCAGCGCACCGTCGTTCGTTGTGCCGAGGGGCACCTGTTCAGCACGGCCACGTTCCCGATGCAGAATCTCGGCACCGCCCGGCTCGGCCCGGGCAGACTCATCCGCTGTCCGCAGTGCGGACGCCTGCGGAGTTCGGTGCCGGCCGACGTGAGCGAGCTGTCCGGGGCGCAACTGGCACGCGCGATGCGGCTGGAGGCCGTGGAGTTCCTCGCCTGACGGTGTTCGGGCACGGCCGCGGGGCCCCGGACGACAGGTACCTGATTCGTCCGTGGCCCCGCGTTGCCTTTAACCTCGACTGCGTGCTGCTCTCTGACAAGGACATCCGGACCGAAATCGACAAGGGCCGGGTCGTGATCGACCCGTTCGACCCCAAGATGGTCCAGCCCTCCAGCATCGACGTCCGGCTGGACCGCTTCTTCCGGGTGTTCGAGAACCACCGCTACCCGCACATCGATCCCTCCGAGGAGCAGCCGGACCTGACCCGGCTGGTCGAGCCGGAGGGCGACGAGGCGTTCATCCTGCACCCGGGCGAGTTCGTGCTGGCCTCGACGTTCGAGGTGATCACGCTGCCGGACGACGTCGCCTCGCGACTGGAGGGCAAGTCCAGCCTGGGCCGCCTCGGCCTGCTGACGCACTCCACGGCCGGCTTCATCGACCCCGGTTTCAGCGGCCACGTCACGCTGGAGCTGTCGAACGTCGCCACCCTGCCGATCAAGCTGTACCCGGGGATGAAGATCGGCCAGCTGTGCCTGTTCCGGCTGTCCTCGCCGGCCGAGCACCCCTACGGCTCGGAGCGGTACGGCTCGCGCTACCAGGGCCAGCGCGGCCCGACGCCGTCCCGCTCGTACCTGAACTTCCACCGCACCGAGGTCTGACCCGCCCGGGTCCGGCACCGCCCTCCTCCGCCCCTGCCGGGGCCGCGGAGGAGGGCCCGGGGAGCGCAACGGCAGTGGGCCGCCGATCGGTGATCGGCGGCCCACTGCCGCGTCCGCGGAGACCGCGGGAGGCGCGGTTACTTCTTCTCGGCCAGGCAGAGCACGAACTTGTCGCTGAGCAGCTGCTGGGCCAGGCCCGCGGTGGAGCCCTCGACGTTGCTGCAGGCGTTCGGGTCGAAGGAGTTGTCGACGACCGAGATCACCTTGTAGTTGGCGTCGGCGCTGCCGCAGTCGACGGTGTCGACCTTGGGGTCGTTGTCGCTGCCGGTGACCTTGACGCACTCGCCGGCCTTGGCGTGCACGGGCTTGTCGGCGGCGGCGTAGCCGATGCCGAAGCTGATGCCGAGCTTGACCGCGACGATCAGCACCAGGGTGCCGACACCGACGAGGATCTTCTTGATCGGGCTCTTCTTCGGAGCGAGCACCGCCGCCTGGGCGGCCTGGGCGTACCCGTCGGGCACCTGGCCCGGGGCGGGCTGGCCGTAGGCGGGCGCCGGCTGGCCCGGGGCGGGCTGGCCGTAGCCCTGGGCGGGACCGAAGCCGCCCTGCGCGGACGGGTCGGTGGGGAGGCCCTGGGGCGGCTGCGGGGTCGTCATGGTGTTCCTCGGCTGGGGACGGGTGCTGAATGCACGCGAACGCTACCGAGAGCGACCCCGCCCCGCGCCGAACAATTCGAACAATTGCCGCATAGGCGCACGCTGCGTTATGGATCTGCAACGGAGCACCGCCCCGGGCCGGGAACCTCCGCGGGCCGTCGCGAGTTAGGCGCGCTTCGGCCGGGTGACGGCGACCAGCTCGCTGCCGTCCTCGGAGAGGGTCAGCTCGGTGCGCAGCTCGGCGAGCTCGCCGAGGTGGTGCAGGTGGGTGCCGCCGCAGAAGATCCGGGCCGGACCCTGCGGGAGCTCGCAGTGCCACTGCCGGCGGGCGGTCAGCTCCGGCCCGGGCACGTCGATGCCGATCGTGGCGTCGGCGGCGACCCAGGCGGCGAGCTGGACGTTGACGGCCTCGGTGAGGGCGGGGATCGCGTCCGCGAGCGCCGGGAAGTCCTCGCCGGCCTCGGTGGTGAAGCCCTTCTTCCGCAGCGACTTGCCGAGCCGGTAGGTGTCGGTGCTGGCCTCGGTGTCCATCACGGAGGTGGCCATCGCGAGGCTGTCGAAGTCGGGGTTGCCGAAGGCGTCGCTGCGGCCCGGGTCCTTGCGCCAGCGCGGCGCGAGGGCGGCGTTGAGGGCGAGCGCGAGCAGGTGGCAGCCGCTGTGCGAGGCGGAGAGCAGCGCACGGCGCCCGGCGTCGACGGCGAGTTCGGCGCTCGCCCCGATCGCGTCGGCGGGCTCCTGCTCGACCACGTGCAGCACCAGCCAGGACCACTCCTCGTCGCCCCGGCGGACGGGGATGTCCGCACCGACCAGCAGCTCGCCGCCGTCCGGGCCGACCGCACCGGTCAGGCAGTCCACCACCGGGTGCGCCACCCCGCCGACGGTGAGCGTGCCGAGGTCGGCGGGCTGGTCGGGCCAGGTGTGGTCGAGCGGGTGGAACGGCGTCGCCTCGGTGACGACGGCGTACCGGCCGCCGTCCAGCGGGTGCACGGCCAGCACCGGCGAGGTGCCGGTCACCGCACCGGACGGGAAGCTGACGTGGGTGGTGGCGAGGGTCATGAGGGTGCTCCGGGTACTGCGTGGGGCAGACGGACAGACTGTCCACCCTATCGCCGCGGCCCGGTGCGCCTGCCCGTCCCGGCAGCGGGCGTCCGGCGGCGGGAAGCGCCGGCGGCATCAGGCGGCGGACCGGACACGGCGACGGCCGGCACCCCGGTGCGGGGGCCGGCCGTCCGGGAGCGCGGGTCAGCTCAGCGTCGGCAGCTTGATGAGGACGAGCAGCGCGAGCAGCTGCAGGGCGGCCGCGCCGGCGGCCTTGCCCCAGGGCAGGTCGTGCACCCGGCGGACCATGGTGGTCAGCAGCACGGCGCAGATCAGCCAGGTGATCCAGCCGACCACCTGGACGACCAGGTTGTCGGTGGGCAGGAACAGGGCGAGCAGCAGTCGCGGGGTGTCGCTCGTCCAGCCGATCAGCACGGCCAGGCCGACGGTGGACTGCCACGGGCCGTCACCGCCCAGCTGGCGGGCCAGCGCGTAGGTGACCGCGCCGAGCATGGCGCCGGCCACCGCGAAGCCGATCGCGGCGGCGATCAGCGCCCAGGCCGCGACCGAGAAGGTGGAGTTGACGATGTCGTCGTGGGTGGCGCCCATGCCGAGCACGGCGAGCACGCCGTAGACCAGCGAGACGGTGAGGGCGGGCAGCCAGGCCTGGTGGTCCCGCATCCGGTCGAAGGTGCGGGCGGGCTCTCGGTAGATCCCGACCAGCAGTTCCTTCCAGGTCGGACGCGGCCCGGAGACCCGGGGCGCCACCTGGCCGCCGGCCCGGTAGACCGCGACGTTGTCCTGGGCGCCGTACTGCTCGCCGCCCTGGCCGTAGCCGCCGTCGTCCTGGCCGTAGCCGCCCTGGCCGTACGCGTCCTGCCCGTAGGGGCCCGCGGCGTAGCCGCCCTGGCCGTACGGGTCCTGGCCGACCGGGAAGGCCCGGGTGTGGCCCTGCCGGTCGTCGGGGTACCCGTCGCCGAAGCCCTCGGCGGGACCGCCGGGGTGGCCCGGGACGGGCGCGGTGAAGTACTCGGGCTCCCCCGTGGGCCCGCCGCCCGGCTGCTGCCGCGGCGCCGGGCCGGCGGGCGCGGACCATCCCTGCCGGGGGTCGGCGCCGTGCCCGTTGTCGTATCGATTGCCAGCCACGCATCGACGGTACCTGCTCGGGCTGACCGGCCGTCGGTTGATCAACGGCCGGGCACCGGATTGCAGCCGTCCTGTGACGAGCGGGGCGGGGAGGCCGCCCGGCCTCCCCGCCCCCGCCCGGATCAGGTCGGGTCCCGTCGGGTCAGCGCTGGGCGCCGATGGCCGGGCCGTGCACGGCGGCCGCGGCGGTCTCGCCGGCCGGGCAGCCGCCGGGGCCCGCGGTGGTGCGGACGGCACCGACCGGCAGCAGGGTGCCGCAGGCGATCCGCAGCCCGCTGGGCAGCTCGTTGTCGGACTCGACGGTCGCGCCGTCGCCGATCACGGTGCCGTCCAGCGAGGTGCGGGCGCCGATGACGGCGTACGCGCCGACGATGGAGTCCTTCACGTAGGCGTCGGCGCCGATCACCGCGCCGGGCAGGATCACGCTGCCCTCGACGATCGCGCCGGCCTCGATCTCGGCGCCCTCGGAGACGACGGTGCCGTTGCTGAGCACCGCGCCCGGGTCGACCTGGGCACCGGGCAGCAGCAGGGCCTCGCCGGTCGGGCCGGGCACCGCCGGGGAGTCGACCTTGCCGAGCACCAGGTCGGCGGAGCCGCGGACGAACGCGGCGGGGGTGCCGAGGTCCAGCCAGTACGAGGTGTCGACCACGCCGCGCAGCAGCGCGCCGGTGGCCAGCAGCTCGGGGAAGGTCTCGCGCTCGACGGAGACCTCGCGGCCCGCCGGGATGCGGTCGATCACCGAGCGGGTGAAGACGTAGCAGCCCGCGTTGATCTGGTCGGTGACGATCTGCTCGGGGGTCTCGGGCTTCTCGAGGAACTCCAGCACCCGGCCGTTCCCGTCGGTGGGCACCAGGCCGAAGGCGCGCGGGTCCTCCACCCGGGTGAGGTGCAGGGTGACGTCGGCGCCGGCGGCCACGTGGCCGTCGCGCAGCGCGGCGATGTCGAGGCCGGAGAGGATGTCGCCGTTGAACACCAGGACGGGCTCGTCGGGGCCGCAGGTCAGGCCTGCCGCGGCGTTGCGGATGGCGCCGCCGGTGCCCAGCGGCTCCTTCTCGGTGAGGTAGACCAGCTCGATGCCGTACGGGCTGCCGTCCTGGAAGTGGTCCTCGAAGACCTCGGCGAGGTAGGAGGTGGCGAGCACCACCCGGGTCACCCCGGCCGCGGCCGCACGCGCCAGCTGGTGGGCGATGAACGGCACGCCCGCGACGGGCAGCATCGGCTTGGGGGTGTGGGTGGTCAACGGGCGCAGCCGGGTGCCCTTGCCACCGACCAGCATGATCGCCTCGGTCATGGTCTGAGCTTCTCCCCTATGTCCGGTACGGGCCCGGCCGTGGTCCTGTCCTGGCCGGTGTCGATCGGTTCGACGCGTGGCTGGTACGGCTCCTCGGGCCTTCCACCAGCGGACCCGCGCACCGCGGGTCCAGCGCCTACTGTATTTCCTCCCGAGGCGCCCCCTGCCGCACGGTCCGCAGTTGTGTCTTCCCGACAAACGGGCCCCGCCGGATCGGGCGCGGGTCAGGGCAGCAGCCACCCGGCGGCGGACTGGGTGCCGGCAGCCCTTCCGCCGCTCCTCCAGAGCTGGGTGACGCGCTCCGCGGGCAGCGCCTGGCTCCAGACCTGCACGTTCGTGAGGGCGCCGTCCCACGGGTCGGTCCAGGTGTTCTTCCAGCGGGTGCGGCCGATCTGCAGCGGACCGCCGGCCTGCCAGATCCCCGACACGGAGGTGGTCTGCGCGGGCGCGCCGTTGACGTACAGCCGGATCTGCCTGCTGCCGGCGTCGTACACGCCGGTGAGCATCACCCACTGGCCGGTGGTGGCCTGACCGGTGGAGAACGCCTGGCGGCTGGTGCCGTCGTCGCCGCCGGCCGCGGTCTGCACCTTGAACACCCACTGGTTGTGGCTGCCCCAGTAGTCGCGGCCCAGGTAGAAGGAGTAGTAGCTGCCGCTGCCCTGGGTCACCACGGCGCGCGCGCCGGTGGCCGCGTCGTTCCGCACCACCGCGGAGACGGTGAAGCTCTTCGAGGTGTCGACGACGACGGCGGAGGTCTGCGCCCAGCCGTCGGCACTGCCGTGCAGCAGCAGCGCCGGGCCGGTGTGGCCGGGGGCGGTGCCGAGGACGGCGCCCGGGGCGAGGGCGGCGGGGCGGGCGCCGCGGACGTCGTCGAGGCGGGTGGGTGCCGGCGCGGGGGCGGTGGACCCGGCCGACGCGGAGGCGGAGGATGCGGCCGACGCGGAGGCGGACGGCGGGGCGGAGGACGCCGCAGAGGCGCTCGGGACGGCGCTGGGAGGGCCGTCGACGGCCACGGTGGCGGGGGCGGTGGGTTCTGCGGTCCGCGGCCCGTCGGGGCCGTCCTGGCGCAGCAGGAGGGCGGTGGCGACCACGCCCGCCACGGCCAGCACGCCGGCCACCGCGCCACCGGTCATCAGCAGCCTGCGGCGGCGCTGCCGCCGTTCGTTGGACTCGGCGAGCGCGGCCCAGTCGGGTGTCGGGCTGCCGGGCGGCGCGATGCCCACCGGGGGCAGGTACGCGGGCCTCCCCTCCCCCGCCGGCCCCGCCCCCGCTGGCCCGGTGCCGTCCGGCCCGCCCCCGGGTATGCCGCCGCCGATGTGCGCTGTGCCCCCGCCGTCGCTCATGGGCGCTCATGCTAGGCCACCGGTCGGCGGCGGACGCGTCCCGGCCCCGTGCGCCGCGGGGGCGTACGGGGCCGGGACGGGGTGCCGTGACGGGTCAGGCCTGGACGGTCTCCGGCTCGGGCTCGACCGGCTGGGCCTTGACGGAGTCGAGCAGCAGCTGGGCCACGTCGACGACCTTCAGGTGCTCCTTGGCAGCGCCCTCGTTCTTCTTGCCGTTGACCGAGTCGGAGAGCATGACGAGGCAGAACGGGCAGGCGGTGGAGACGATGTCCGGGTTGAGGGACAGCGCCTCGTCGACGCGCTCGGTGTTGATGCGCTTGCCGATCCGCTCCTCCATCCACATCCGCGCGCCGCCGGCGCCGCAGCAGAAGCCGCGCTCCTTGTGGCGGTGCATCTCCTGCTGGCGCAGGCCCGGGACCTTGTCCATGATCTCGCGCGGCGGGCTGTAGACCTTGTTGTGGCGGCCCAGGTAGCACGGGTCGTGGTAGGTGATCAGGCCCTCGACGGGGTTGACCGGGATCAGCTTGCCCTCGTCGATGAGGTGCTGCAGCAGCTGGGTGTGGTGGATGACCTCGAAGTGCCCGCCGAGCTGCGGGTACTCGTTGGCGATGGTGTTGAAGCAGTGCGGGCAGGTGGCCACGATCCGCTTGACCGGGGCGTCCTCCAGCGCGGCGTTCAGCGTCTCGACGTTCTGCGCGCCGAGCATCTGGAAGAGGAACTCGTTGCCGAGGCGGCGGGCGGAGTCACCGGTGCAGGACTCCTCCTTGCCGAGGATCGCGAACTTCACGCCCGCGGTGTGCAGCAGCTCGGCGAAGGCCTTGGTGGTCTTCTTGGCGCGGTCCTCCAGGGCGCCGGCGCAGCCGACCCAGTAGAGGTACTCGACCTCGGCGGGCTCGATGTCCTGACCGATCACCGGCACCTCGATGCCGGTCTCCTTCTTGAGCTCCTTGACCCAGTCGAGGCGCGCCTTGGTGGCCATGCCCCACGGGTTGCCCTTGTTCTCCAGGTTCTTGAGCATCGTCCCGGCCTCGGTCGGGAAGGAGCTCTCGATCATGACCTGGTAGCGGCGCATGTCGACGATGTGGTCGATGTGCTCGATGTCGACGGGGCACTGCTCGACGCAGGCGCCGCAGGTGGTGCAGGACCACAGCACGTCCGGGTCGATGACACCGCCCTCCTCGGCGGTGCCGATCAGCGGACGCTCGGCCTCGGCGAGGGCCTCGGCGCTCACACCGGCGAGCTGCTCGGCGGTGGCCTTCTCGTCGCCCTCCATGGACTTGCCGCCGCCGGCGAGCAGGTAGGGGGCCTTGGCGAAGGCGTGCTCGCGCAGGCTCATGATGAGCAGCTTCGGCGAGAGCGGCTTGCCGGTGTTCCAGGCGGGGCACTGCGACTGGCAGCGACCGCACTCGGTGCAGGTGGAGAAGTCGAGGATGCCCTTCCAGGAGAAGTGCTCGACCTGGGAGACGCCGAAGACGGCGTCGTCGGCCGGGTCCTCGAAGTCGATCGGCTGGCCGCCGCTGGTCATCGGGCGCAGGGCGCCGAGCGCGGTGCCGCCGTCCTCCTCGCGCTTGAAGTAGATGTTGAAGAAGGCGAGGAAGCGGTGCCAGGCCACGCCCATCGACGGGTTGATGCCGATGGTGATCGCCCACGCGAAGGAGATGCAGATCTTCAGCATCGCGAAGACGTAGATCAGGTTGACCAGCGTGCCGTGGGCGACGCCGTCGAAGGCGGCGACGATCGGGTACGAGATCAGGTACGCCGGGTCGTAGGACTCGACGCCGGCCAGGGCGCCCTCCAGGCCGCGCAGCATCATGATGCACAGGCCGATGCCGAGGATCGTGTACTCGACGTAGAAGGCCTGCCAGGCGATCGAGCCCGCGAAGCGGGACTTGCGGCCGGAGCGGGACGGCAGGCTGAGCAGCCGGATCACGATCAGGGTCGCGATGCCCAGGGTGGTGAGGGTGCCGATCAGCTCGGTGAAGATCTCCCACGGCAGCCAGCCGCCGATGACCGGCAGCACGAACTCGGCGTCGAAGAGCTGGCCGAAGGCGTTCACCAGGGTGAGCACCAGGGAGAAGAAGCCGACGGCCACGAACCAGTGGGCGACGCCGACGACGCCCCACTGGTTCATCCTGGTGTGGCCGATGAACTCGGTGGCGACGGTCTTCACCCGCTTGGCGGGCTGTCCGAAGCGGGTGGTGTCGACCTGTCCGGTCCGGACGACCTTGTAGATGTACGCGGCCGCCCGGGCGGCGAGCGCAGTGCCGATCACAGTGGTGACCAGCGAGATGACGATCGCTGCTAGCTGCATCGGCTCTCCGTCTCCAGCGGCTGGTGTCTAGGGGTCGCCCCAGTGTACTGGTCGGTAACTTAGCGACCCAACGCCCGGACCCTACCGCTCCGTAGCACTTGTTCAGAAGACGCTCAAGGTATGGCGACAGTCACTAAGGACATACTCACCCATCCGGACGCCCCGGACGGCGACCGACACCCGGCCCGCGCCCGACCGCCGCCTTCCGCCGCCCGCGCAGCAAAGTTGAGCGACACTGACTCATGGCTGTTGACGGTCCCCGAACCGTCAGGCATGCTTGAGCCCGTAACGCTCAACTCTCCCGTGGAGGTATTTACGATGGCACGCGCGGTCGGCATCGACCTCGGTACGACGAACTCCGTCGTCAGCGTTCTTGAGGGCGGTGAGCCCACGGTCATCACCAACGCCGAGGGCGCTCGGACCACGCCGTCCGTCGTCGCCTTCGCCAAGAACGGCGAGGTCCTGGTCGGTGAGGTCGCCAAGCGCCAGGCGGTCACCAACGTGGACCGGACGATCCGGTCGGTCAAGCGCCACATGGGCACCGACTGGAAGATCAACCTGGACGGCAAGGACTTCAACCCCCAGCAGATCTCCGCCTTCATCCTGCAGAAGCTGAAGCGCGACGCGGAGTCGTACCTGGGCGAGACGGTCACCGACGCCGTCATCACCGTCCCGGCGTACTTCAACGACTCCGAGCGCCAGGCCACCAAGGAGGCCGGCGAGATCGCGGGCCTCAACGTCCTGCGCATCGTCAACGAGCCGACCGCCGCCGCCCTGGCGTACGGCCTCGACAAGGACGACCAGACCATCCTGGTCTTCGACCTCGGCGGTGGCACGTTCGACGTGTCCCTGCTGGAGATCGGCGACGGCGTCGTCGAGGTGAAGGCCACCAACGGTGACAACCACCTCGGTGGTGACGACTGGGACCAGCGCGTCGTCGACCACCTGGTGAAGACCTTCCAGGCCGGCCACGGCGTCGACCTGTCCAAGGACAAGATGGCCGTCCAGCGCCTCCGCGAGGCGGCCGAGAAGGCCAAGATCGAGCTGTCCTCGTCCTCCGAGACCTCGATCAACCTGCCCTACATCACGGCCTCCGCCGAGGGCCCGCTGCACCTGGACGAGAAGCTCACCCGGGCCCAGTTCCAGCAGCTGACCGCGGACCTGCTCGAGCGCTGCAAGCACCCGTTCCACAACGTCATCAAGGACGCCGGCATCGCGCTGTCCGAGATCGACCACGTGGTCCTGGTCGGCGGCTCGACCCGCATGCCGGCCGTCGCCGAGCTCGTCCGCGAGCTGACCGGCGGCAAGGACGCCAACAAGGGCGTCAACCCGGACGAGGTCGTCGCCATCGGCGCGTCCCTCCAGGCCGGTGTCCTCAAGGGCGAGGTCAAGGACGTCCTGCTGCTCGACGTCACCCCGCTGTCCCTCGGCATCGAGACCAAGGGCGGCATCATGACCAAGCTGATCGAGCGCAACACCACGATCCCGACCAAGCGCTCCGAGATCTTCACCACGGCCGAGGACAACCAGCCCTCCGTGCAGATCCAGGTCTACCAGGGCGAGCGCGAGATCGCGGCGTACAACAAGAAGCTCGGCATGTTCGAGCTGACCGGCCTGCCGCCGGCGCCGCGCGGCCTGCCGCAGATCGAGGTCACCTTCGACATCGACGCCAACGGCATCATGCACGTGGCCGCGAAGGACCTCGGCACCGGCAAGGAGCAGAAGATGACCGTCACCGGCGGCTCCTCGCTGCCGAAGGACGAGGTCGACCGCATGCGCCGCGAGGCCGAGCAGTACGCGGACGAGGACCACAAGCGCCGCGAGGCCGTGGAGACCCGCAACCAGGGCGAGCAGCTCGTCTACTCGACCGAGAAGTTCATCGCCGACAACGCCGACAAGCTGCCCGCCGACGTCAAGACCGAGGTCGAGACCGCCATCGGCGAGCTCAAGGAGGCGCTGAAGGGCGAGGACATCGCGGCGATCCGCGAGGCCACCGAGAAGGTCTCCACCACCGCCCAGAAGCTCGGCGCCGCGCTCTACGCGCAGGCCGACGCCGCCGGTGCGGCCGGTGCCAGCGAGTCCGCCGGCGCCAAGGACGACGACGTGGTCGACGCCGAGATCATCGACGACGAGAAGCCCAAGGGCGGTGCCGCATGACGGAGAAGGCGCAGGGCGGCGAGCCCGGCGACGACTCCGCCGAGGAGGCCGTCCTCAAGGCCGCCGAGGAGGCTGTGGCGGGCGCCGACGAGCTCGCCGCGGCCAAGCGCGAGGCGGGCGAGCGCACCGCTGACCTGCAGCGGCTGCAGGCCGAGTACCAGAACTACCGCAAGCGGGTCGAGCGCGACCGGCTGACGGTCCGGGAGATCGCCGTCTCCAACATCCTGGAGTCGCTGATCCCGGTGCTGGACGACATCGGCCGGGCCCGCGACCACGGCGAGGTGACGGGCGGCTTCAAGTCGGTCGCCGAGTCGCTGGAGACCGTGGTCGCCAAGCTGGGCCTGCAGCAGTTCGGCAAGGAGGGCGAGTCCTTCGACCCGACGCTGCACGAGGCGCTGATGCACAGCTACTCCTCGGACGTCACCGAGGACACCTGCGTGCAGATCCTCCAGCCCGGCTACCGGATCGGCGAGCGGATCATCCGCCCGGCGATGGTCGCGGTCGCGGAGCCCCAGCCGGGCACCCAGACCACGTCCGCCCCGGACGCCGACAAGCCGGAGTCCGCCAAGGGTGACGGTGCGGCGGACAGCTGACAATCTGTGTGCTGCGGAGTCGTACGCCGACATCGTCGGGGTGCGACTCCGCAGCGCCGTTCAGACACGTTTCGGGAGGTGGCGGCAGCCATGAGCAC
Source organism: Kitasatospora sp. NPDC007106 (assembly GCF_040634455.1). Taxonomy (NCBI): domain Bacteria; kingdom Bacillati; phylum Actinomycetota; class Actinomycetes; order Kitasatosporales; family Streptomycetaceae; genus Kitasatospora; species Kitasatospora sp. NPDC007106. The sequence goes on along the minus strand of NZ_JBEYFP010000007.1, from coordinate 8,154 downwards.
CAAGGACTACGTGGAGAAGGACTACTACAAGGTCCTCGGCGTGCCCAAGGACGCCACCGCAGCCGAGATCAAGAAGACGTACCGCAAGCTGGCCCGCGAGTTCCACCCGGACGCCAACAAGGGTGACGCCAAGGCCGAGGAGCGGTTCAAGGACATCTCCGAGGCGTACGACGTCCTGTCGGACGAGAAGCGCCGCAAGGAGTACGACGAGGCCCGCAGCCTGTTCGGCAACGGGGGCTTCCGTCCCGGCGGCGCCGGCGGCAACTACAACTTCGACTTCGGCGACCTGTTCTCCGGCTCCGGTGGAGGCGGCGGGGGCGGCGGCATCGGCGACGTCTTCGGCGGCCTGTTCAACCGCGGCGGCCGGCAGGCCCAGCCGCGGCGCGGCGCCGACGTCGAGACCGAGGTGACGCTCTCGTTCACCGAGGCGGTGGACGGCGCGACCGTCCCGCTGCGGATGACCAGTCAGGCCCCGTGCCGCGCCTGCGCCGGCACCGGCGCGAAGACCGGCACCACCCCGCGGGTCTGCCCGACCTGCGTCGGTGCGGGCACCGTCAGCCGCGGCCAGGGCGCCTTCGCCCTCTCCGACCCGTGCCGCGACTGCAAGGGCCGCGGCATGATCGTCGACGACCCCTGCACGGTGTGCCACGGCAGCGGCCGCGCCTCCTCGGCCCGGACGATGCAGGTGCGCATCCCGGCCGGGGTGCAGGACGGCCAGCGGATCCGCCTCAAGGGCAAGGGCGCCCAGGGCGAACGCGGCGGCCAGCCGGGCGACCTCTACGTCAGCGTGCACGTGGACGCCCACCCGGTGTTCGGCCGCAAGGCCGACAACCTCACGGTGACCGTGCCGGTCACCTTCCCCGAAGCGGCCCTCGGCGGGACGATCGAGGTCCCGACCCTCAACGGGCCCGCGGTGAAGCTCAAGCTGCCGGCCGGCAGCGCCAACGGCCTCACCCTCCGGGCCCGGGGCAAGGGCGCCACCCGCAAGGACGGCACCCGCGGCGACCTGCTGGTCACCGTCGAGGTCGTCGTCCCCAAGCACGTCACCGGAGACGCGCTGAACGCACTGGAGCAGTACCGCGAGGCCACCGCCTCGGACGACCCGCGTGCCGCCCTCTTCCAGGCGGCGGAGGGAGCGTGACCAGATGACGACCCCCGACAGTCCGATCGGCCCGGGCCTCGGCGAGGGCCTTCCCGGCTCGGTGCCGCGCCGCCCCCGCGGCACCCCGGCACCGCAGTACGTGCTGACCGAGGACACCCCGGTGTACGTGATCTCGGTGGCCGCGGAGCTCTCCGGCCTGCACCCGCAGACCCTGCGCCAGTACGACCGGCTCGGCCTGGTCTCCCCGGACCGCACGGCCGGCCGGGGCCGGCGCTACTCGGCCCGGGACATCCAGCAGCTGCGGGAGGTCCAGCGCCTCTCCCAGGACGAAGGCATCAACCTGGCCGGCATCAAGCGGATCATCGAGCTGGAGAACCAGGTCGCCGCGCTCCAGGCCCGCGTGGCGGAGCTCGCCGACGCCCTCGACGGGGCCGCCACCGCCATCCAGCAGCGCGAGGCGGCGGTGCACGCCTCCTACCGCCGCGACCTGGTGCCGTACCAGCAGGTCCAGCAGTCCAGTGCGCTGGTGGTCTGGCGTCCCAAGCGCTGACCGGACCCCAGGGGTCTCCCAGGCCGCCGGTTCCCTCCTCCCGGGGGGTGCCGGCGGCCTGCTGTCGGATGAGACAGTGCGGTACTCCACCGTGCACGGGCGGCGGGAATGTCCGGCGCGGGGGCTCCCCGCAGCTCCGGGGCGCCTATGATCCCCGGAGAAGCGGTACCGGCCGCGCCGCACCGGTTTGACCGATGGCAAGGAGCCTGATGAGTGAGACCGACGAACCGGGCCTCACCCCACGCGGGCTGGGCGTCCTGTCGAGCGAGGCCCGCCAGCTCTACCGCAACGTCCTGAAGTCGCACGGCCGGGTCTCCCCCGACCTGGAGGCCCCGGAGGGCAGCAAGGCCCTGGACGAGCTGCTCGACATCGGGCTGCTCGTGCCGGACACCGACGACCCGGCGGTGCTGGTGGCCGTCGACCCCGAGCAGTTGTCGGCCCGGCTGACCAGCCTGTGGCAGCGCAAGGCGCTCGACCTGCTGCAGCGGGCGGTGTCCCTGCCGGCCGACCTCCAGGACCTCGCCGAGGACTTCCGCACCCCGCGCAAGGCGGGCGGGATCATCGAATACGTCCATGGCAAAGTGCTGATAAACCAGCGGCTGGGCCAGCTCGTCAGCGGGTGCTCCGAGGAGATGCTGGCGGCCCAGCCGGGCGGCCCCCGCCCGCCGGAGGCGCTGGCCGGAGTCATCGCCCGGGATCTGGAAACTCTGCGCCGCGGCGCGACCATTCGGACGATCTACCACCCGAGCACCCGGTATCACGCGCCCACCCGCGACTATGTCGCCTCGATAACCGCGGCCGGCGGCCGGGTCCGAACGCTGGACGAGCCCTACACCAGATTGATCGTGATCGATCGGCGCACCGCGGTGATCCCGGTGGTCGACGATCTCAACTTGGCCGCGTTCATTCACGATCAGGCCGTCATCAGCTACCTGATCGAGGAGGTCTTCGAGCGGAACTGGAGTCGGGCCCTGGATTTTGACGGCTCACCGACAGTTCCGCCCCAGGTGGTTTCCCGGCTGCGGCAGACGATCATCGATCTGATGCTCAAGGGAATCAATCACCGCGTCATCGCCCGGCGCCTGGGCATCAGCGAGCGCACGCTCGCCCGCCACATCGCGGAGATGCGCGAGGACTACCAGGTGGAGTCGCTCTTCCAGCTCGGCTGGGTGCTCGCCCGCTCGGCGAAGGAGTCACCGGCCGACCAGGCCGACTTCGGCTGACGGTCGGACCCCGGGCGCCCCGTCCCGCCCGGGAGCAGTACCTTCGCCGCCCGTCAGGTCCAGGCGGAGTCGTCCAGCAGCAACAGCGAGCCCGTCCTGGCCTGCACGGTCTCCGCCGCGGCCGCCTGGTCGGCGTGCACGCTGCGGAGTGTCCAGGCGCTGTCGGCCGCAGCCGGATTACTACCCGTCAATATCGCCGCACCCATGACAACTGGCACGACGGCAAGCCGAACAAACCGGCGCATACGAGACATTGCGACCGATCCCTCCTCTGGGAATGCCTACCGAGTGAATAGAGAAGTCTCGAACATTGGCCCAAATCATGCCGCAAGAGCACGCTCGGTGTCACGATCGGCGCATTCCCGCGGGTGCGTCATCTCGCTGCCAGGCAGCCATATGACACCACGTGCCGGTGGACTTGTCGGTCACGAACGTTGGACGATCAGCACGGTCACACCACATCCGCGGCGCCCGAGCAGCCACGACGGCACCGCCCCGACCACACCACAGCGGAACTCGCCTCGGGGCGAGCCCGGACGCCAATCGCTCGCCGGACGCCAGACCAGCCAGCGGCCAATCCCCGGAGTCGACATGAGTGAGCCCTACCTGCGCCATCGCACCGCCCAGGCCTCCGAGGGCCGGCGCGCACGGGTCTTCCTGGCCGCACCGCTGATGCGGCTCACCGGCCCGGCCGACAGCGTGGTGACCCTGGCCAGCCGCACCCGGCTGACCACCCTGCGGACGACCCTGCTGCGCAGCGGCGCGGCCGTGTACAGCGCCCACCACAGCGACGCCTGGACGATCGCCGGCCGCGCCCCCGAGCCCCGGGTGCCCTCCGACTTCCGGGCGCTGCAGACCGCCGACCTGGTCTTCGCGTACGTCGGCGCGCCGCTGTCGGCCGGTGTCAGCCTGGAACTGGGCTGGGCCTCGGCGCTGCGCAAGCCGATCGTGCTGCTGGTGGACGAGGCGATCACGCACAACCCGCTGATCGCCACCATCGAGCAGGTCGCGCCGGTGCTGCCGCTGGTGTTCGACGACGGCTGGTCGCAGGACGCCCTGCAGCACACCGTGGAGACGGCGCTGGACTGGGCCGGCATGGCGCTCTCGCTGCGCGAGGGCTTCTGGACGGCCCCCGGCGAGCAGTTCCCGGTGCCGCGGCAGTCCAAGGGCGACTCGTTCGGCTACTGGTCCCCGGGGATCGCCACCGGCTGACGCGACGTCACTCCGGCCGCTCCTCGGGCGCGTCGGCGCGCATCTGCCAGCCGAGCTGGAAGAGCGTCTCGGCGCCGTACAGCTCGCGCAGCCGGGCGATGTGCGCGGCCACGGTGCGCTCGCCGAGCCCGAGCCGGCTCGCGACCGTCCGCTGGGTCAGCCCCTGCGCCAGCAGCCGGCCGACCTGCTCGTGCACCGGGATGCCCTTGCCGTCCTGCGGGGCGGTGCGCCACTGCACCCGCTCCGCGCGCTCCCAGTCGCGCTCGAAGACGCCGACCAGGTAGCCGACCACCGCCGGGTCCTCGACGAAGGCCGCGCTGCTGTTGTCGGCCGCGGCGGGGAGCACCGCGATCCGGCGGTCGAAGATCAGCATCCGGGTGAAGGGCTCGGCGAGGATGCGGAACCGGGCGCCGAGCTCGGTCAGTTCGGCCGCGTAGTCGGCCGTCGCCTCGTCCAGCCGCGCGCCCGGGTGGTAGACGGTGCGCAGCGTGGCCCCGCGGGCCAGGAAGGCCCGGGCGCGGTCCAGGCCGGCCGCCAGGTGCCCGGCAGGGCGGGCACCGCCGGGCTGGAGCGCCAGCCCCTCCTCACGGGCGTCCGCCTCCAGCTGCAGGAGGCGGTGCCGGATCTGGCCGAAGCCGTGGACGTGCTGGACCTCGCCGGTGCGGTCGACCCGGGGCGGGGTGGCGTCGTAGGCCTGGGCCAGGTCCTCCAGCGCTCCGGGCATCTGCTCGGCCCGGATCAGCATCCGGGTGCCGGCCGACCGCAGGCCGGCGCTGAGCCGGTCGCTGACCGTCCTGGGGTTCACCGCGGTGAGCGAGGCGTCCTCGGCGTGGTGCACCAGGAATCCCAGCTCGACCAGCCGGAGCACCGCCTCCGGGTTCTCCGCGAGCGCGTCGCGGAACATCACCCGGCCGCCCTGGGCCAGGACCGCCCGGTAGAGGGCCCGCTCCTCCTCGTTCGGGAGCGCTCCCGTGCCGTCGTCAGCCATGCCGCTCTCCCCGCTGTGACCGTCCCATGGAGATAGAGCGCTCGCGAGCGGAAAACGTCACAGGACATGTCATCCGCGGCGGTGCCGTGCGCGTCCGGTCAGTCACGGCGGCTCCCCCGCATCAGCCAGCCGAGCTGGAAGAGGGTCTGGGCGCCGTACCTCTCGCGCAGCCGGGAGATGTGTCCGGCGACGGTGCGCTCGCTGAGCCCGAGCCGGGTGGCGACGGCCCGCTGGGTGAGCCCCTGGGCGAGCAGCCGGCCGACCCGGTTGGCGGCGGAGGCCGCGACGGCGGGGGTGTCCACCTCGGCCCACTGGACGACGTCGGCCCGGGCCCAGTCCCGTTCGAAGGTCTTGACCAGGAAGGCGACGGCCGCCGGGTCGGAGATGAAGGCGGCGCGGCTGTAGTCGTCGGCGGCGGGGACGACGGCGACCGCGCGGTCGATGATCAGCATCCGCTCGAAGGACTCGTCGAGGACGCGCAGTCCGGCGCCCTGTTCGGTGAGTTCGGCGGCGTAGCCGAGCGTCCACGGCTCGGCGAGGACCTGCGGCTGGTAGAGGGTGCGCATCCGGGCGCCGCGCTGCACCAGGGCGAGGTCCTGGGGCCGGGCGAGGGTGATGGTGGCCGGCTGCCGGGGGCCGGGCTGGGCGGTGAGCATCTCCTGCTTGCACTCGGAGACGAGTTCGGCGATCCGGTGGCGGATCCGCTCGCGGCCGTGGACGTAGGTGGCGCGCTGCGGGTCGTCCGCCTGCCGGGGGAGCGAGTCGTACGCCCGGGTGAGCGGGTCGAGGTCGGCGGGGAGGCGTTCGGCCCGCCAGAGCAGGTCCGCGGCGGCGGAGCGCATCTCCGAGCCGATCCGCTCGCCCACGGCGCGCGGGCTGACCGCCACGTAGGCGCCGTCGATCGGATTGGGCACCAGCAGGCCGACCCGGACGAGCTGGTCGACCACGGCCCGGTCCTGCTCGGGGACGGTGGACAGCGGAATCCGCCCGCCACGGGCGAGCACGGCGAGGTAGAGCCCGCGTCCCGCCTCGTCGGGCAGTCCGGAGCCCCGGTCCGTCGGTTCCGCAGCCACCTGGAAGTCTCCCTGCCGAACTTTCCCCTCAGTGTCGGATCATGATCTCAACAAGTTCGGATCGGGAGGGATTCGGTACCCCTTTTCGACGCGTCCCCCGGCCGGCGCGCACGGAGCGCGCGGGCCGGGGGACCCGTCATGTCACGCCGTTGCCGAAGGCGCTTCCGGCGAGGCGGAGCAGCAACGCCTCGCCGAGTCCGGTTCCGGGGGCCATCACCACACATGGCGTCCCGGCCGGCGCTCTTCCCCCCGCGGCAGCGGCGCGGACGCACCACCACCCACACTGAAGAGCAAGTCACCGTCCCTCGGGCTGCGGTTGCCCGGACGGCTGGCGTGGTTCCACCCTCACAGCGTGACGGCCGAGTCACAAGTGGCCACCGCCTGCAGGTTTCCGCAAGTGCATGAACTTGCAGTCTCCGGCCCGCGCGGCGGAACGGAAATCTCCGGTCCGGTCGACATCCGGGTGTCCACCCGGGGTGCGGTGCCCACCAAACGTCCATTCGGCGTCCCTGAGCCCTCCACACGGCCGATCCCCCCCTGCGGGGGAATTCGTGCGGCAGCACGCCGCCGGGCGCCGGATCGTACCCGCGAACGGGCCCGCGGCGCTGCCGGAGCGGCTCCGACCTGGGCGGCAGCCGCCGGCTGGCACCGCGTGCCACCGGCTTCCGGACGCCTGTCCGAATGCCCGGGAAAGGCCGCCGCGGGATTCGTGCACCGAGCATCTCCGGGCGGATTACCGCCGTCCGCTCCGGCCGCCCCGGAACGCCGCCGCGGGATAACCGCAATTCGCGGCCCGGTGTGTTCTGCGCCACGCCGCCGAAGTGCGCCGCGGCCGGCCGCACCGGTCCGGCGTTCAGGGATTCCGCACCGGCTCCGGGGCGTCGGCCGCCTCCGGACGGGGCGCCGCACCCGCCCGGAGGGTCGCCGGGAGCGCGGCCGCCGTGCGCACCGCCGCCACCGCCCAGGCGGCGAGCAGCAGGGCGTACAGGGCCGCGGACAGCCCGGCGAAGCCGCCGAAACCGGTGTGCCGGGCCAGTGCCGCCGCCCCGGTCACCAGGGTGCCCACCGGGAAGGTGAAGGCCCACCAGGTCATCGCGAAGGGCATCTTGGACCGCAGGGCCCGCACGTTCGCGGCCACCGCCGGGACGAGCCACAGCAGGGCGAAGCCGAGCACCGCCACCCCGTACAGCACCGACAGGGCCCGGCCCGGCCCGGCGAGCGCCGGGGCCGCCGTGCGCGCGGCGTCGGCCAGCCCGCCCGCCGCGGTGGTCGACTGGCCGAGCGGGCCGAGCACCAGGAAGAGCGACGGGGTGAGCACCGGGGCGAGCCGCCCGTGCACCAGGCCGGCGAAGACCACCGGCAGCACCAGCGCCACACCGAACAGGCCGGCGCCGAACAGGCCGCAGCCGGCGTACAGCAGTACCGGCCGCCAGGGCTCCGGCAGGTGCGGGACGAGCGCCGAGCCCGCGGAGGCGGCGACCAGCGGGGCGACCGCGGGCAGCAGCCAGGTCGGGTTGGCCTCGCGGGCCGGGATCCGGTGCCGGGTGATCATCAGGTACGGGACGCCCGCGGCGACGGCGACCGCGTACAGGGCGCCGGCGCACCAGAGCACCAGGTCGGCGGTGACCGCGGCGCGGGTGCCGAGGACGGGGGCGCCCGCCACCAGGGTGGCGTGCCCCACGGCGAGCAGCGCCATCGGCGGGCAGCCCTGGAAGACGGCGGTGGCCGGCTCGTCCAGCAGCTGCGCGCGGACGGCGCCGGGGTGCCGGACCAGCTGCACCGCCCGGGCCGCCGCCACGGCCGCCAGCGCGGCCACCGCCACCAGCCAGACGGCCGCCGCGAAGCCCGTCCGCCCGGGCAGGCCCACCGGGACGGCGGTCGCGCCGGTGGCGACGATCGCGGTGCCCATCACCGCCGCGTACCAGTTCGGACCGAGCCGGCCGAGGCCGGGCCGCGCGGGAGCGCCCGTCCGGTCGGTGCTCCGGTGGCCGGCGGGCGGCGCGGGG
>NZ_JBEYFP010000006.1:0-48638 GCF_040634455.1 Kitasatospora sp. NPDC007106 | reverse complement strand
TGGGTGGTGGGTGGGGTGGGGTGGGTGGTGGGTGGGGTGGGGTGGGTGGTGGGTGGGGTGGGGTGGGTGGTGGGTGGGCTTGGACGGGTGAGCGGGCGGGCTTGTGTGGGTGGGGTAGCTGGGCTGGCCGGGCTTGTGCGGCCGGGCGGTGGCTGAGCGGGTGGGGCAGCTGGGCGGGTGGGCTGACTTGGCCGCGGCGGCTACGGGGTGGCTTTCGCCACGCTGATCTGGCCGGAGCTGGTGGCGATGTCGAGGTGGCGGGTGGAGGTGTCGGATCTCAGGGCCGGGTTGATGTCCACTGCACCTGAACTGGTGTTGTGGTCGATGCGGTACCCGGCAGGGTCGGCCGGGAGTTCGAGGTCGACCTGGCCGGAGGTGGCTGTGACGGTGACCTCCTCGGGTGGGCGGGCGAACATGAGCAGCAGTTGCCCGGAGGTCAGGACGGCCTGAACGCGGGTGGAGGTCAAGGTCTCGCCGGTGATCTGTCCCGAGGACGCCTTCGCCCAGACCGGGCCGCTCACAGCATCGAGCCGGATCGCCCCCGAGGTGGTCTCGATCCGGAGCTCCCCGGACAGCCCTCGCGCGGTGAATCCACCGGACGTGGCCCGGGCATGGACCGGCACTCCGGCCGGAATCCGGATGTCGAGCAGGAGCCCGCACCCGAAGGGCTCGGCGTCCAGCGGCCCGACGATGGTGCCGCAGCGGACGGTTATTCGGAGAGTTCCGTTCTCCAGGCTCTCCTCGACCGCGGGTGGCCGCAGCGCCCAGTCAGCCCGCTGGTCCACCGTGACGCGGTCGGGCCCACCGGCCTCGACCCGCACCTGAGCGGCCTCGGCATTGAGTTCCACTGCGGTGACCGGACCGAGGAAGGTCCGCGTGGTCGTCCGGTACGCCATGACGCCCCAGGCCATGCCAGCTCCGGCAAGGACGCTGAGGGTCAGCACGATGATCGCGACGGCGCGCCAGGCCTTGCGCTCACGCTCTCCTGCTGAGGTGTCTGCTGTGCCCGCGGTGCCACTCATGCCGTCTGCCATGTCTGCGGTGGCTGCGCTGCCTCGCCGGCTGTGGCGGGCTGCGGCGGCGGCGTTGACCGGGCGGATCGCCACCTCAGCCCACCTCGAGGAACCGGAGGACTGCGAGGACCCTGCGGTGGTCTGCGTCCGTCTGCGGGAGGTCGAGCTTCATCAGGATGGCGTTGATGTGCTTCGCGACAGCGCTGTCGCTCACTACCAGGATGGCGGCGATGCCGGCGTTGGACCGGCCTTCCGCCATGAGGGCGAGGACGTCGCGCTCGCGTGGAGTCAGTTTGCGGAGCGGATCGCGATCCTTGCGGACGAGGAGTTGGGCGACCACCTCGGGGTCGAGCGCCGTACCGCCGTCGGCAACTCGCTGGAGCGCCTCCAGGAAGTCGTCGACATTGGCGACACGCTGCTTGAGCAGGTACCCGACGCCACTGGTGTTCGCCGAGAGCAGGTCGGCGGCGTAGCGCTCCTCCACATACTGTGAGAGCAGCAGGACGGCCACATCGGGCCACTGCCTGCGGATCAGCAGCGCAGCCTTGACGCCCTCGTCCGCGAAGTCCGGTGGCATTCGCACATCAATGATCGCAATGTCAGGTTTGTGTTCCTCGACTGCGGCCAGCAGGGATTCTGCGTCTCCGACCGCAGCCGGGATCTCGTAGCCGACGGATTCCAGCACCTTGATCAGGCCGACCCGTAGGAGGACGGAGTCTTCGGCAATCACAGCTCGCACGGCAGCTCCACGGTGAGAGTGGTGGGGCCCCCGAGGGGGCTGATGACAGTGAGCGTGCCGTCGACCGAGGCCGCTCGTTTCCGCAGGCCCGTCAGGCCGCTTCCCCTGGACGGATCGGCCCCGCCGATGCCGTCGTCGCCGATGACTATCCGGAGCCGGTCTCCGGATCGACGGACGGAGAGGTCGACGCGGGACGCCCGGGCGTGCTTGGCCGCGTTCGCCAGTGCCTCGGAGACTGTGAAGTAGGCGACCGCTTCGACCGCTGGTGCCACACGTCCGTCGAGGTCGACGTCCATGCGCACCGGCACCGGACTCCGAGCGGCGATGCCGGACAGTGCTGCGTCCAACCCGCGGTCCTCCAGGACGACCGGGTGCAGGCCGCGGACGAGGTCGCGCAGCTCCTCGATGGCTGCCTGGGCCTCCTCGTGCGCCTCGACGATGACCTGCATGGCCTCCGTCGGAATGTCGGTCAGCGTCCGGCGGGCCAGTCCGAGGTTCATGGCGAGGGAGACGAGACGCTGCTGGGCACCGTCGTGGAGGTCCCGCTCGATCCGGCGGCGCTCGGCGTCTGCCGCGTCCACTACCCCGGCACGGCTGACCGCGAGTCGCTCCACCCGTTCTTCCAGCACCTCGGCCCGGTTGCGACCGATCAGGGCGCGGGTGGTCCGCTCGTCGGTGCGGGCGATCCAGGCGAACGCCCAGGGCCCGAGGAGGAGCAGCGCCACACCGGCGGCAGTGACCAATCCCCCATCGGTCGTCCACCCGGATCCGGGCCGCATTGGGCCGTCGGGCGGCAGCGCCCAGATCCAGACGAAGAACGTCGCCATGACGAGACCGGCTCCCCAGACCGCCATGACCAGGAGGCCTGCGGTCGCGAACAGTGGGGCCATGACGACGTGATGGAGCGTCTGGCGCCAGGTCATGCCGGCGCGCAGTCTCCTCGCCCACCCCGCATCGGGCGGCAGCCGGCTCGGCACGTCCACGCCGCGCAGGACGAGGAGGCGACTTCGCTGTGCCGTCGTCAGGAGGTCGAAGCAGAAGGGAAGTACGAACACCAGGACGGCGGCGGACTTGGCGTCGAGGAGGAGAACGACGGCCGGCATCCCCAGGGGGACACCTGCCGCGACGAAGAGGGTGTCCCGCCTGGCAGCCGCCGCCCACGGAACGCGCCGGAGAAGTGGCGCGAGCGGGTTGCGGAGAGCGGAATCGGACATGGCGGAAAGAGTAGTTGGCGCGCGATCAGCTCCACCATGAAGTGCTCTTCACTGTTGATGGTGTAGCTGGCTTCACCATGAAAAGTGAAGTGTGCGCCAACGACAGGGGCATCCGCAGGTCGCGAATGTTGTCGGCATGACGAACAGCCTGACGAACAGCACGGGAAACAACACGGCGAACGGCACGGCGAACAGCACGGCGAACGACCGGACGAGCAACACGGTGTACGGCCGGGCGAACCCGACGGTGCGCGAGGCGGACGGCGCTGCCCGGGACACCGGAGCGGGCGGCGTCGGCCCGTCGACCGCTGCGGGACCGCTGGCGGGTGCCCGTGCCCGAGGGCTCGCTGCGGACCGCGTCGGCGAGACGGTCCGCGGTCGCGGCGCAGTACCTCCGGGGCGGAGTCGGGTGCCACCGCCCAGCGTCCGCCGTACTTTGGCCCTGCCTGTGCTGGGGCCGTGGTCCGTCCGGGGTTCGGCGGGGCGCGGGCGCCGGGCCGCGTTGGAGGTCTACGAGCACGGCGAGTTGCTCGATGTGGTGGTGACGTCGTCCTTGGCGGGTGGCGTGCTCCGTGGCGTACGGCGACGGCCGGGCACCGGCCATCCCGGGGCCTTCGCCTGGGGGCGGCTGTGCGCGGACGGCTCACCGCCCGCGGTGGTGTTCACCCGTGGCCGACGGGCCAGTCAGCGGGTTCCCGCCGGGTTGACCACGGTGATGGGTGCGTTCTGGCTGGCTTGGTGCGCCACACCTGCAACAGGTGTCCTGGTGAGCGGGCCGGGCTGCCCACCGGTCCGGCTGCGGGCGGGGGTTGCTGCGTGAGCCACCACCGGCTGCTGGCCGTCTGCGGACTCGCGCTGATCCCCTGGGCGGTGGCCCTGGCCTGGGCACATCTCGTCGGCTGGGCCCTGCTCGACGCGGCCGAGGCCGCAGCGCTGCTCACTGCAGGCCTGCGGCCGGACGGCCGCGGCGCGGCACCCCGCTCGGCCGCGTGCCTCGCCGGTCTGCTGCTCGGGCTGGACGCACTGGTCGATGTCTCGACAGCTGCCACCGGGCCCGAGCTGGCTACCGCACTCACCATGGCACTTGCCGCCGAGGTGCCGATCGCGCTGGTGTGCCTGCTGCTCGCAGCCGACCGCGCTGCCTTCGACCACGCGGCGAGCCGTGCGTGCCGGACGCCCCGGGTGCCGCGCTTCACCATCGGTGCCTCGCTGCCGCGACGCACGGGCTCGCCGGTTCGCCGCGGCGCACTGGCGATCCCCGCCCTGCTCCGCGCGTCGACGCACTCAGGAACGGGCCGCGAGAGCCTCCAGCTTGCTCCGCGTCTCCTCGTCCTGGGGCGTGTAGGCGACAAGTCTCGGGCCGGGCCGCGGGCCGAGCCAGAGATTGGTGTACTCGAAGCGCATCAAGCCGACGTCCGGCACCAGGAAGCGCTTCAGGCCGTTGCCGAGGCCGGCGACCTCGTGCTGCTGCCACATCTCCTCGAACTCGGGCGAGGCCTTGCGCAGTCGGTTCAGCAACGTCTTCCACGCAGGCTCGGCCCCGTGATCGGCCATGGCGGTACGGAACTTGGCCACCATGGCGGGGCGCGCCTCCCCGATGTCGAGGAGGCTCCTCTGGAACTCGGAGTCGGTGAAGGCCAGCCACATCAGATTGCGGTCCTCGAACGGGAGGGCGTCGAGGTCGCCTGCGATCCAGGTGTAGGCGCGGTTGTAGGCGAGAACGTCGTAGCGGCTGTTCAGCACGGCGGCCGGCATCGGCTCCAGCTGAGTGAGGAGCATCCGCGCGGCCGGCGTGACGGTGGCGCATTCGACGATCGGGGCAGGGTCCTCGGCACCGGCCAGGACGAACAGGTGGGCACGTTCCGTCGGGTCGAGCATGAGCGCCCGTGCCACCGACTGCAGCACCTGGGCGGAGACCTGGATGTCCCGCCCCTGCTCCAGCCAGGTGTACCAGGTGACTCCCACCGTGGCGAGGTGCGCCACTTCTTCCCGGCGAAGGCCCGGTGTGCGGCGGCGCCCGGTCTCGGGCAACCCCACCTGCTCGGGCGAGATGCGCTCCCGGCGGCTACGGAGGAAGGCGGCGAGCTCCTGTCGCCGGGCAGCGGCCGGAGCGAGTTCGGCCCCGGCGCCGGCTCCCGGCCTGGTAGCCGTGGACCCCGTGGCTGTGGACCCCGTAGCCGTGAAGCCCGCCGCCGTCGGGCTTGTGGCCGTGGACCCGCCGGCCCTGGTGGCAGGGCCGGGCCGGGAGGCAGACTCCGTAGGGCGGCCTGTGGAGGCGATGCGTGTAGCCATGCCTACCAGGATGCTCCCGCGCGCATCCTGTTGCCAGGTACTCGTTATACCTGGATAAACGATGTCTGGTACCAGGGTGCGGCGAGGCGGATCGTAGGTGCCGTGACTCAGCAACTGACGCTTCCACGGACCACCTCCACCGCCGGTCGTGCCACGGACGCCCCCACCCTGGGTGTCGCGGGCCTCGTCACCGTCCTGCTCGGCGCCTTCCTGCCGATGCTCGACTTCTTCATCGTCAACGTCGCGCTGCCCACCATCGACCACGACCTCGCTGCGGGCCCCGCGGTTCTGGAGCTCGTCGCCGCCGGTTACGGCATCGCCTTCGCGGTCCTGCTGGTCCTGGGCGGCCGGCTCGGCGACGCACTCGGTCGGCGCCGTCTGTTCGTCGCCGGTGCCGCGCTCTTCGCGGTGACGTCCCTGGCCTGCGGTCTCGCGCCGACGGCGTGGACGCTGGTGGCGGCACGCGTGGCGCAGGGCGCCTCCGCTGCGCTGCTGCTGCCCCAGGTCCTGGCGACCATCACCGCTGCCAGCAGCGGGTCCCAGCGTGCCCGGGCACTCGGCATCTACGGCGCGGTCGGCGGCATCTCCGTCGTCATCGGCCAGGTCCTCGGCGGCATGATGGTCGCGGCGGACCTGTTCGGGAGCGGCTGGCGCGCCGTGTTCCTGCTCAACGTCCCGTTCGCCCTGCTGACCGCGGTGCTCGCCGTCCGGTTCGTGCCCGAGACGCGGGCCAGCCGTGCCGCCGGAGTGGACGTGCCCGGCACGGTGCTGCTGACCGCCTCGCTGCTCTCCCTCTTCGTCCCGCTGATGGAGGGCCGGGCCGTCGGTTGGCCGCTGTGGACCTGGCTGCTGCTCGGCCTGTTCCCGCTGCTCGCCGCCGCCTTCCTGACCGTGGAACGCCGGGCCGAGCGGATGGGCCGGACACCGCTGGTGCCGCTCTCACTGCTGCACATTCCCGAGATGCGCCGAGGACTCGGCATCGCGCTGCCCTACTTCACCGGCTTCGGCGGCTTCATGTTCGTGGTGGCGATCCTGCTCCAGCACGGTCTCCGGCTCGGGCCGGTCGCCGCCGGCTGGGCGCTGGTGCCGATGGCCGCAGGGTACTTCGCGGCCTCGCTCTCCGGCCCGCGTCTGGTGGGACGGTTCGGCAGCCGGGTGATCACGGCGGGCGCAGTGGTCCAGGGGATCGGCCTGGTCACCCTGCTGGCCACCGTCCTGGCGGACTGGACTCACTTCTCGCCGCTGCGGATGCTGCCCGGCGTCGCCCTGGCGGGCATCGGCCAGGGCCTGGTGGGCACTCCGCTGTTCCGCGTGGTGCTGTCCAAGGTCCCTGCCGAGCGGGCAGGCGTCGGGAGCGGCGTCCTGGCGACCACCCAGCAGTCCAGCCTCGCGCTCGGCGTCGCCACCCTCGGCACGCTCTTCCTCGCGGTGTCCCCCACCATGGGCTTCGCGCACGCACTGGCGCTCGTGCTGGCCCTCCAGTTCGGCGGCTCGGTGATCATCGCCGTCCTCAGCCTGCGGCTCCCGCGCTCGGTTGCCTGACCTGCGGGGCAGCGTACGAGGTGGTGTTCCAAGGGTGCGAAAAACCGGAAGCAGAGTGTCGGCGACGGATGGGAGCATGACGTCATGACGACCACTGAACCCACCACACCGGCCGACACCCGCACCCGTGAGCAGTTGGTCGCCCTGGTCGAGGCGGGCACTCGGCCCAAGTACCTGCTCGTCTGGGGGCGTGAACCTGCGACCTGCAAGTTCTAGGTAGCCGGGTCCGCCGAGGGCACATTGAGGGCACTCGACTCGAAAAACAGGGCGGTGAGCATGGAGCCCATCGCAGCGTCGATCACGCGCTTCGTCCGGTCCTCGGAGGCCGGCATCAGATGCACGTACGTCCGCAGTGTGAACGCAGGGTCGTGGTGCCCCAGGTACTCCGAGAGGGCGGTGATGTTCTCCCCTCCGTCGAGGAGCGCGCTTGCGTAGTGATGCCGCAGCGCATGCATGCCGTCCTCCTCGGCCGCCGCGTGCGTCTCACCCTTCCTCGGCCCCGGGATCACACCGGCGGCGGCCAGAGCAGGCTTCCAGACGCGGGAATTGAAGCTGTTGGAGTCGATGGCGTTGGCGCTGTCGGGGGTGGTGAACAGCAGCTGGACCGTGGCGGCAGCGCCGTCCGCCGTGCGCCACGGCAGGCTAACCGGCTTCGGCGGATACACCTTCATGTGGACCGCCAGGGCGGCCGCTACTGACGGCGGGAGCGGCACCTCACGAGTACGGCCGCCCTTCGGAGGGGCAAATACCCGCTTGTAGTCGACGTGCTTCACCTGCCTGCGGACGTGGACGAGGCCGCGCTTGAGGTCGAGGTCGTCCGGGCCGAGGCCGAGGATCTCCCCCTGGCGCAGCCCGCAGCCAGCAGCCAGCACGCCCATGCCCGTGTAACGCCCGGGCAGGGCCCCGAGGACGGCCGCGACGCGCTCAGCGGTCCACGGCTGGATCTTCTTCTTCTCGACCTTCGGGGGTCGAACCGATTTTGCTCGGGCCGGGTTCTTGCTGATCACCTCGTCATCGACGGCGGCCGCGAGAATCGCCGAGAGCGTACCGAGGATGCCATTCGCGTAGGTGGCTTTCACCGTCAGGCCGGAGAGCCATGCCTGGATGGTGGAGGACCGCAAGGCTCGGAGCGGGCGGCCGCCCAGGGCGGGCAGGATGTGCAGCCGCAGGTGTCGGCTCTGGATATCGATCGTCGAAGGGTCGCTAGTCCGGGAGGCCAGCCAGTCCTCGGCGAACTCCCGAAGGGTAATGTTCCCGGCCTTCGGGTCGATGTAGGTGCCGCGGTTCAGGTCGGTCTCGACCTCGGCGGCGCGGCTGTCGGCCTGGCTGCGCTTCGCGAAGTTCTCCTTGCGTTGACCGCCCTCGTGATCGCGGTAGCGGACTTGCCAGCGCCTGCCCTTGCCGTGCTCGGCGCTGGGAACCAGCGTGCGGGTCTGACTGGTGTGGTCAGGGCACGGCTTTGCGTCCATGGGCGGCCGGGACAGGTGCCACCTGTCGTAGACGTCAGCCATCTTGGCCTCGAACGGCATCGCTCTGCGCCTCGATGTTCGCGGCGCTCCACTGACTCGCTGGCGGGGTCCACTCCGAGCTCGGCACCTCACTGAAGTACCAGCGCGCATCCACGTTCCCGATTGGCGACTGTCCTCGAATCCAGGCCCGCGCGAAGCCTGGCGTCGTGGGGTTGCCAGCCGGAACGACGCGATAAAGCGCCACTTCCTCGCCGTCCACGGGCGGGACCAGCAGGTGAACAGGTGCAACCGAGAGCGCAAATGCCAGGCCGAACAGCTCGTCGACCGTGACGTCGCGCCGACGACGCCCATCCGGACCTCGACGACCGCTCTCGATGTTGGACAGTGCCTGAGCCGTCAGCCCAGGAAGTCCGAGCTTTGCGCACTCCTCGGCGAGGGCCTTCGCAGTCATGCCGCGCCTCTTCCGGACCTCCCTCACCCGCTCGGCAACTACATCGCTCACTGTCAGCGGACTCGTCATAACGACGAATGTACTCGGCGCCTTGACGAGTCGCAAGAGACAGGGGCAAGCTTTGGCATACGTCGACACGACGAGCTAAGTCGTCGAATCAACGATTCATGGAGTGGCCCATGCCTCCCTCCCGTCTGCCCCAGGTGACCGATGCGCAGAGGCGCAAGCTCGCCACCGCGCAGGAGGTCGCCGAGTACTGCGGCGTGCCGATCAGCACCGTCTACCAGTGGTCGAGCCGCGGTGGCGGTCCCAAGTTCATCAAGGTTGGCCGCCACCTGCGCGCCCGCTGGACCGACGTCGATCAGTGGCTCGACACCCAGACGATCGCCGCCTGAAACGCGAAAGGCCCCATCCGGACGGCCATCCAGACAAGGGCCCGACGCGCTCCGACCACGACAAAGCCCCGGCCAACCACCAAGAAGACCCGGGGCTTGTCCCTCCAAGAAGGAGAACGCTGTGAACCACAGTAAGGCCAGAAGCGCCGACAGCTCCATCCAGGGCGCCACCGCGCCCTTCACCGGCACCAGCGCTATGCGCGCTGCCGAGCGGGCCATCCACACCGCCCTCGCCCGTTCCGAGCGGCCGCAGGAGACCGCCGCGAAGCTGGCGATCTTCGGCGCCGAGACGGCCGAGGCGGTCTTCCCGCACCCCGGTCAGGACGGGTGGAGCAGCGCCGAGCGCGCCTCGAACCCGCTCTACGCCCTGGCCGACGCCTTGATCGACGCGACGGTCCGCCGCCACATCGAGGGCGCCCTCGCCGACGGGATAGCGGTCGCCGAAGCCGCCGAGGACATCCGGGTCGGGCTGTACGCCGCGGTCGACCTCGCGGTCGAGCGGGCTGCCCGGGGCGAGGCCGGCTGATGACCCACCGCACCACCACCGAGGCCCCGGCGGCGACCACTGCCGGGGCCTCGGGCCGTCCAGGCCGGTCGGCGCGTGGCCGGTGCCCAAGGCGCCCATGAACCGGCTCGAACTGGCCTACGCCACCGCCCAGCGGGACCGGGCCGACTTCCGGCTCATCCTCACCGCCACGCGCCGCATCCTCTCCACCCAGCCCAACGCCCGCACCCGGCGGGCCGCCCTGCGCCGCATCGTGCGGGCACTCGAGACGCTGACCGGCGATCTCGACCTGGCCGCCGAGTCGGCGAAGAAGCCGAGGACTCCATGACCGATCTCCTGCGTGCCGTTCTCGGCTACGCCGATCACGGCTGGAAGGTGTTCCCCCTGTCCGGCAAGACTCCTGCCATCCCGCGCCTGCACCCCAAAGACGACCCCTGCCGCGGAGAGTGCGGCAGCGACGGCCACGGCTACCACGACGCCACCACCGACCAGGACCACCTCCGGGCCTGGTGGGACAGGTACCCGCAGGCCAACATCGGGCTGCCCTGCCTGCCCAACGGCCTCGCCGTGGTCGACATCGACCCGCGCAACGGCGGCAACAAGACCCTCGCGCACCTGGAGGGCAAGCTCGGCCCGCTGCCGGGCACGCTGATGCAGATCACCGGCGGCGATGGCCTGCACATGGTCTACCGTGCCCCGCAGCAGCGGCTGCCGGGCAAGCTGGGCCCGGGCATCGACGTGAAGGCCAACGGCTACATCGTGGTCGCCCCCTCCGTGCACCCGGACACCGCAGGCCGCTACCGCTGGTCGGGGGACGGCAAGTTCACCCACCGGCCCGCGCCGTGGCCGGCCGTGCTCCTGCCGAGGCAGCAGGCGCCTGTGGTGCCCCGCCAGCCGGTGCGCCCGGGCGGTGAGCGGGACACCCTGGCCGGGCTTGTCCACTTCGTCCTCGAAGCCCAGGAGGGGGAGCGCAACTCCCGCCTGTACTGGGCCGCCTGCCGGGCCCTGGAGGTCACCCGCGAGGGCCGGGTCTCCGCCGCGGCGGTGTTCGCCGCGCTGGTCGATGCCGGCGTCCATATCGGCCTGTCGGAGGCCGAGGCGGCCCGCACCGTCCGCAGTGCCGATCGGGCGCCGGCCCGCGGGGCGGTGAGTGCATGAGCGCGTCGTGGGACGAGACGGAGAAGATCCTGGCCCGGCACGGCCTCGGTGAGGAGGAGCAGGGCGGGCCCTCGGCGGCCGGGCGGCCGTGGCCTGCGCTCGCCGAGCCTGCCATGCACGGGCTGCCGGGGCGGATCGTGCGGGAGATCGAGCCGCACACCGAGGCGGACCCGGCCGCGATGCTGTTCACCCTGTATGCGGCCGTTGGCACGATGATCGGCCGGTCCCCGCACATGCTGACCGGCGGTGTCGAGCACGGGTGCCGTGTCTGGCCGATGGTCATCGGTCGCACCGCGGGCGGTGTGAAGGGCACCTCGTGGGCGGAAGTGCGCCGGGTCCTCAACGCGGCCGACGAGACGTTCTGCCACGACCGTGTGCAGGGTGGCCTGTCCTCCGCCGAGGGTCTGATCATCCAGGTCCGGGACGAGAGCGGCGATCCGGAGAGCAAGGACTACGACGAAG
This sequence comes from Kitasatospora sp. NPDC007106, assembly GCF_040634455.1. Classification (NCBI taxonomy): domain Bacteria; kingdom Bacillati; phylum Actinomycetota; class Actinomycetes; order Kitasatosporales; family Streptomycetaceae; genus Kitasatospora; species Kitasatospora sp. NPDC007106. The sequence continues at coordinate 37,398 of NZ_JBEYFP010000006.1, read as the reverse complement.
GGGTGAGCGACAAGCGCCTGCTCATCGTCGAGACGGAGTTCGCCAGCACCTTGGCCCAGGGCAAGCGCGAGGGCAACACCCTGCTGCCGCTGATCAGGCAGGCCTGGGACGGCGGGACCCTGCGCACCATGACCCTCAAGCCCAAGGTCGCCACCGACCCGCACATCGGGATCATCGGGCACATCACCCCAACCGAGCTGCGGGCCAAGCTTTCTGACTCCGAGCGGGCCGGTGGCACCATGAACCGCTTCCTGCCGGTGCTCTCCAAGCGCTCCAAGCTCCTGCCCGACGGTGGCGACCTGGGCGAGGCGACGATCAAGGCGCTGGGCGCCGAACTGCGGGAGATCATCGAGCACGCCTCGAAGATCGAGCGGATGGCGCGCACCGCGGCCGCGGCCGTGTACTGGCGCGACATCTACCGGCGCCTGGCCGCCGACCACGCGGGCGACGGCCCGGTGGCCCAGGTCGTCGCCCGTGCCGCGCCGCAGGTGCTCCGGCTGTCGGTAACCGCAGCACTGCTGGACGGCTGCGGCAGCATCGACGTCCCGCACCTGCAGGCCGCTGAGGCCATGTGGTCCTACGCCGAGGACTCCGCCTGGTACGTCTTCGGCAACAACTCCGGGAACCCCGACCTGGACCGCCTCAAGGCGTTCGTGGACGCGGCCGGAGAGGCCGGCACGTCCCGGACCTCGATCACCAGGGACTGCTTCGGCCGCAACCGCAAGAAGGCGGAGCTGGACGCGCTGTGGGCCGCCCTGCTCTCCCTCGGCGGCTACGAAGAGTGGTCGGAGCCCACCGGCGGTGCCCCGGTCCGGATGATCCGACGAACTAAGCCGAAGTAACGAACTAAGCCTCTGACCTGCGGGTATCTGAGGCGCCCCTGGGGGCTTAATTCGTAGCTACGAATTAAGCCCCCAGCCCGAAGGCCCCCTGACCTGCTTGTTTCGTAATTTCGGCTTAGTTCGTAGCGACGGCCAGGGGATCACGTAGCGCAATCACAGTCTCAATCCGAAAGGAAGATCCACGTGAGCGACAGCAACCGCCTCGCCGACATCGACGACGACGGCACCGAGCAGGTGGAGCCCATCACCGCCCAGGAGTTCAAGGACGCCTTCGGCTCTCCCGTCCTCGCCGAGACCGCCTTCGCCGCCTGGCTCGCCGCGAACAGCGATGCCCTGATCGCCGCCATCGCCGAGGCCATCGCCAGGAGGCACCAGCCGTGACCGACCCCGACGCCACCAACCACCTGATGCTCCGCTCGCGCGCCGTGCAGGAGATCGCCCATCACATCACCAGGCACGACGCCTACCTGATCACCGTCCCGCCCGGCATGCTCACCTCGGCGGCCCGGGCACTCGATGCGGTCACCACCTGGCAGGCCTACATCGACAACGGCAGCGGAGTGGTCCTGCGCACTGGGCTGATCCGCGCCGTGCGACCCAACGACCGGGCCACCGCCGCAGTCATCGCCGTGCCGAAGACGGTCGACCCCGCGGTGCTCGGCAAGGCCCTGCGCTACCCGCTGCCGGCCGACGGGTCGCGGGACTTGCTCGTCCTGCGCGGCCGCACCGGGCCGATCCACTGGCCGCTGCTGTTCGTCGACGCCATCGACCAGGTCGACCCCGTCGCCGCCGCCCAGCTGCGCGCCCACAGCCTCCCCACCCCTGCCTGACCGACTACGGAAGGAACCACAGCCATGACCATCGACCCGTTCGACCCGGCCGAGTTCAAGGCCTTCGCCGCCCAGCTCGGCATCACCACCAAGGTCGTCACCGACTCCTTCGGCCGCACCGACGTCCTGATCGACCGCGCCGGCCTGCGCGCCCTCGCCGACCACGCACCCGTCGGCCGCACCCGCGCCCACGCCATCGTCGACCAGCTCCTGGCCGCTGCCGCCGACCAGCTGCGCGGTGACGGCGCCCAGGACTGAGCCCTCACCTGGTCGGGCGTAAAGCCCGCTCGTAACTCGCCAGCCAACACGTGGAGACGACCATGACCACCACGCCCATCGCCGTGATCACCATCGACGACCGGCCCATCACCTTCTTCCTCGGCCTCGTCGAGCCCGGCACTCAGTGCGGCACCTGCAGCGCCGTCAGCCCCGGCACCGACGGCGACGATCGCATCAGCATCAAGCTCGACGGCCTCGGCATCATCTGTACCGACTGCGCCGCCGCGGCCGCCCCTGGCCTCGACCACATCGTCCACGGACTCGACCACCTGGTCGTCGGTCTCCTCACCGCCCGCGCCAACGACATGCCCCTCCACTACGAGGCTCTCTCCGGCCAGCTCATCAACGCCATCCGCGGGTTCGCCGCCGCCATCGGCGCCCTGCCCGTTGACTGACCCCGGCGGTGACCTCGATGCCGTCGAGGTCACCGCCACCGCAAAGGGTGTCCAGACTCTGCACGCCCTTCGGTCGCCGGAGCGCTGGCCGAGTTTTCCACCAGGCCCGGCCGGCAGCCCCGCGCCCAACTTTCAGGAATCTCTCTCCGGCGGATCTAGATGTCACACCGACTGATTGGAGGCCCGCGATGGCGGCCACGATGACGATCTCACTCCGGGTTCCGCCCGAGCTGCGCGACCAGCTGCAGCGCGCGGCGGCCGAGCACCGCACGACGATGTCCACCCTGGCCGTGGCGGCAATCCGGGCGCACCTGGACGGCGCCGTCCCGGCCAAGGACGGGCCCCTGGTCACGGCCGTGTCCCTCGCCTGTACCGAGGCCGGCATGCCGGAAGTCGAACGGCAGATGGCGCTGAACCTGGCCCGTACCGCGCAGGCCGGCGGCACGGCGGGCGTGGCTGCCGTACGCGAGCTGCGGGCCGTTATGGCGCAACTGCTTCACGACGATGACGACGACTGGATGGACGACCTGGCGGTGCCACAGTGAGCGGCCCTGGGTACGTCGAAGGCGCCCTCGTCTCAGGCGTCAGTGCGCACGTGCTCGACCGCATCCTCGCCTCGCCCAACGTCGCCCAGGTGCTGCGCGCGCTGCCGACCTGGATGCACCTGGAGGTCGACGCGACCCGCCGCGCGATCCGCAGGGCAGCCCACACCTACGAAGCACTCCCGCGTGCCGCCGACGGCAGCGCGGAAGTTGACGCACCGGAAGTCGGACCAGGGTTGCCCCATGAGATCACCACGACGGAGGCCAGCACCCTCCTCGCCCTCAGCGAGAGGCGCGTCCGCCAGCTCGCTGCCGAGGGCATGGGGCGCAGACAGGCCGGCCGCTGGTTCCTGGACCGGTCCGCGGTCCTGGCCTACGCAGACCGGAGCCGCCCGATGCGAGGCAACCAGCACGGACGCTGCGCCGCAGCACCGCTACCAGCGTCTCACCGTACGGGACCGTGAGGCTGTCGACGCCTGGCGCGCCCTCGGCAACGACCTCGCCACATCCCTGCTGCTCGCCCTCGCCATCGGGGGCGAGCACCCGTCCGCCCAGCACCAACCCACACGAAAGAAGGACAGACGATGACCGTCGCATCCAACCCCCGCCCTGCTTCCCGGGGTAACTGGGAGTCGGGTCTCGCCGTGAACCTCGGCTTCATGATGCGGTCCGAGCCCGTGCGCCGCCTGACGGCCTCGGAGAGGGCAGCTCGGCTCGCCAGCCACGGCGTCCGCCCGCGGCCTGCCGCCCCGCCTCGGGGCGGGCGGGCAGCCTGACCCGAGGCAACACCCGCACGATGCGCCCGGCCGGGATTGGCCGGGCGCATCTGTTTGCCGCGAGGCGATCTCAGCGGGCGGCGTGCCGGGATCCTGGCAGCACCTGCGCCCGCGTATCGTGCACGACGAGGCCCCGCCGACATGCTCTCGGCGGGGCCTCGTCGTGCTGTCAGAACCAGGTGTCAGGTGGCGTCAGGACGGGTGTCAGGTGGCGCCTGACACCGCGGCTGCCTAGGGAAATGGGTGTCAGCGCCGTCAGCCCGTCAGGGCCGTCAGACGCCGGCCAGGGCGGGCACGATCCGGTACCGGCCGGACTGCCCGGTGGGCTGCAGCCGGCCGTCCTCGACCATGCGGCGGAACTCCCCGGACACCCACGCCCGGCTGCGCCCGACGGCAGCCTTGGCCATGACGTCCTTCGGCCCGATGACCATCACGCCGTCGTCCTCGAAGCCGGCCACGATCGCGTCCATTGCGGCGCGGGCCTCCTCCTGGCTGAGCTCGGAGCTCGGCGGGGCGAACGGCACATCGGCCAACGGGGCCGGGACCTGGTCGAGCTCAGCGGCCGGGTCGATCTCGTCGTCCTCGACGTCGAGGCGGCCGGCGCTCTCGTACACGCTGCCCCCGTCGTCGTCCTGGTCGCCGTCGGCGACGGTGCCGTTGCTGCGCTCGGTGTACGCCTTGCCGACCGTGGCGGCCGCGGCCTTGGCGGTGACCGGGTCGGGGCGGGCCCCGTGCCGGGCGGCCCACGCCGCCAGCTGCTCCATGACGCGGGCGGCCTGTCCGGTGAAGCGCCAGGTGCGGGCCGGGGACGGGTACCGGTTCTCGTCCACGCCGGGGGTGACCAGGTAGCAGTACCCGGGGCGGCGGTTGCCCCACGCCCCGGGGTGGGCGCCCGCGTCGAGGACGGACGGCGGCAGGGCGAACCCTTCGTCGCGCGGGTCGACGCCGAAGCACAGCGCGGACGGCAGCGAGGCGCGGGTGCTGGTGGACATCTGGTCGTGGGAGGGGCGCTGCAGGGAGATGACCAGGGCGATGCCAGCGGAGCGGGCCTCCTGCGCGGCGCCGGTGAACGCGTCGTCGCCCATGAACCGCAGCGTGTTCGCGGCCTCCTCGAACCACGCGACCAGGAACGGCATGCCCTCGCAGCCGCACGCGGTGCCGTCGGGGCGGCAGGTGTGCGCCGGGTCCGTCTGCTGCTCGGCGGCGGTGGCGACCCACTGCCGGTACCCGTGCTGACCGAGCCACCGGGTCCGGGCGGGGATGGCGGCCTGCAGCGCGGTCACCATGGTCTCGGTCTCGGCGCCGCCCTCGACCGACCAGTCGATGCCGGGGCGCAGCGGGCCGAAGTCCTGGAACGCCTTGGGGTCGGACAGCCACAGGATCACGTCTCGGCGGGACACGATCTCGGTCAGCAGGTTCAGGGCGCCGTCGCCCTTGCCGGAGCCGGTGCCGCCCGCGATCAGCAGGTGGGTGGAGTTGCGGCCGGTCTCCGGGTCGCCGGGCAGCCAGATCAGCAGCGGGCTGCCGTCGTCGTACCGGCCGATCACCAGCGGCTCGGTGATGGAGCCGCCGACGTTGGACGGGCCGGACCACTCGACCACTTCGGCGAGCATGTCGCGGGGAACGACGACCAGGTCGCCGCGGCGCGCGGATCCGGGGTCGGGCAGGTAGCGGACCGCGGTCGGGGCGACGTCGAGGGCGGAGGCGATGTTGCCCAGTGCCCGGGAGACGTCGTCGTTGGTGAGCTCTCCGGCCGGGAGGGTGAGCTGCGCGGTCACCCGGTTCGGCTCGACCTCGGCACGGCGGATCTTCGTCCCGGCCAGCTTCACCTTCTCCAGCAGCGTGCCGTCCGCGTCGGCGGCGGCCTGCGCCGCGTCGGGGTTGCGGCGCATCACCTGCCGGATGTTCCACGACAGGGCCAGGGCGCCGCCGCCGACCCAGTACGCGCCGAAAGTCAGGGAGTTCCAGCCGGCCAGCGCCATGCCGGTGAACCAGCCGGAGGTCGCGGCCACGGTGACCGCCGAGTGCAGGCGCCGCTGCGCGCTGGTCGACCTCCCGGCCCACCAGGTCGCCCCGGTCAGGCCGACCGACGCCAGGGTCAGGCCCACGCCGTACCCGACGGAGCCGTGCGCCGGAATCCACGCCAGGCTGCCAGCCACGCCGGTTCCGCCGGCCAGCAGCCACGGCGGGGTGTAGGGCTTGGCCCGGTTCATCGCCCACGCCATGATGCCGCCGGCGGTCGAGGCGCCCTCCAGGTTCTCCCGGTGTTCGGCCTCGGGGTTGTGCGCCGTGTTCTTCGCCATGACGGTGACTCCTCTCAGAACTGGAACGGTCGCTGCTGGCGCTGCGGGCGGGGGTTGGCGACGTCGGCGTACTCGCGCTGGAACGCGGCCCACGCGGCGGCGGCGTCCTTCGCCGCGTCGGACAGGGCGTCGGCGGCCTTGGCGAGCTTGCGGCCGACCGCGCGGGCCCGCATTCGGGCCTGGAAGACGTTGTCGCCGGGCAGCGCCGGGGCCTGCTCGAGGGCGGCCTTGAGGATCTCGGCGCCCACCTCGACCTCGATCGCGGCGTACATGGCGAACGCCCGCAGCGCCTCGCAGTACGAGCGGACGTCCGCGGTGGAGTAGAACGCCGGCTCCGGCAGGGCCAGCGGGCTGGTGCGGTTCAGGCCGACGCCGGGGTTGGCCGCCGCGCCCACACCGCCGCTGCCGGTCGGGGCGCTCTTGTTGACGTTGATGTTCAGGCCGGGCGAGAAGGTGGCGCCGGCCCCGAAGCCGTTCCGGGTGGTGCTGCCGGATGCCCCGGCGGAGCCGCTGCGGGTCTGCCGCGGCGGGATGTTCGACGTCGTCACGATGGTGTCCTCTCGGATCGAGGGGCCAGGGCTGTCCCGGCTCCCCACCCCCGCCCGGACGACCGGGCGAGGACGGGCAGCCGTCAGCCGCGCCGCATGTCCTTCGCGATCCACCGGCACACGAGGGCGGTGACCGCGATGGCGAGGGCCGCCAGGCCGACCGCCAGCAGGGCCGCGGTGACGGCCAGCAGGGTCGGGATCAGCACCGCCGCGGCGCCCGCGCCGGCCGCGATGTACCCGCCGTACGGCCGGGCGGGTACAGGCGCCGGAGGCTGCGGGTACACCGGGTACGGCGCCGGGTACATCGGCTGCTGCAGCGCCGGGCTGTGGTCGTGCCCGCAGGTGCAGGCGTGCTGCTCGCTCACACCGTCACCCCCTGCTCCACGTCGGCCCGGAGGGCGTCCTGTACCCGCTGCGCGCGGGACTGGCCCACCCCGAGTACAGAGCGGATCTCCCTGATCGGGGGCACCTTGCCCCCGTCGACGTACTCGGCGAACTTCTCCCGGCCGCGGGCGATCAGCTCCGCCTCGGCGTCGCCCGTACCCGCCTCCGGCTCGTCTTCGGGTACGTACTCGACGTGCACCTCGGCGCGGGTACGGGCCTGCTCGGCGGCGAGCACGGGGTGGGTACGCGCGGCCTCCTCGACGGCCGTCGGCGCCCACTGCGGCAGCGGCAGGAAGTCGAGCCGTACCCGCTCCTCCTCGACCGGGTACGGCGCGGGTACGGGCTCCGGGTACACCGAGCCCTCCACCACCTCGGACAGCTCCTGCCGCCCCGTCAGGTCCCCCGAGGACCGGGCGGACTCAGGTCCCGAGAGGACCTCTGTAAGGGACAGGTCGTCCCTTACCGGCGCCACGGTGAGGGACAGTTCGTCCCTCACCGACTCCGCGGGCAGGGCATCTGAGAGGGACAGACTGTCCCTCTCAACCCCGGCCGACACAGGGACAGCCTGTCCCTCTGTGGCAGTCAGCGCCCCGTGGACCTGCCGCATCAGCGCACCGAAGGCCAGCAGGGCGGCGGTCGGCGGCACCGCGGCGGTCACGTAGTCGAGCGGATCGGTGCCGGTGACCCCGGCAATGTTGAGGGCGATGGAGCCGCCCGAGCCAACCACGGTCAGCCCGACCGCCCACCAGTCGGTGGAGCGGGCCAGGGACGCGCGGAGCATCAGCAGCTCGCCCGCGACGATGAACAGGTCCAGCGTCGCCGGCCACGCCCACGCCCGGACCTCGGAGCCGCCCAGGCCGTGCTCAGCCGCCACGGTGTGCAGGTGTGCGTAGCTCAGCCAGAACGCGGCACCGGTGAGAGCCACGATCACCGCCACGGCGGCGCCGGTCAGCCACTGGGAAGGGGTTGCCTTCATCGGCCGGCCTCCCGTCCCTCGAGGACAGCCAGCTCACGGGCGAACACCCGGAGCTGGACCGCGTGGCCCGCGATGGCGTCCGCCAGGGCGAACAGCCCGGCCGCGTCGTAGCGGTAGCAGGCACCGGCGATGGACACCGCGGCCCGCGTCTCCCGGTAGGCCGGGACGCTGCTGTACGGGGACTGGGTCAGGCCCACGTCGAGCAGGTCGACCAGGCCGCGGGCGGTCTGCACGGGCAGGTCGGTCACCGGGCCGTCGTGGGTGAGGTCGACCAGGTGCTCGCCCTGGTCGTGGCGGCCGAGGCACCAGGCCGGCTCTCGGACGGTAACGGTCGTGCCGTCGATGAGTCTCACCGCGGCGGTACGCCGGGGAGTAGGGTCGTGCGTCATGGGTTGGGCTCCTGCCTTGGAAGGGTCCGGTCCTAGGCGCCGCTCGGTGGTTGCACACCGGGCGGCGTCGTCGTGCTAGCGCGAGGTCAACCAGGAAGCGGAGGTGCTCGGGTGGCTACCGAGGGCACATCGAGGGCACAAGGCAGTGAAAAACTGCGCGAAACGATGGCAGAAGCCGAGAGGCGTTTTCGCATGTCAAAGCCCCTTTTTGAGCATCAGTGCACGTCAGGGATCAATTGCCCCCACATCCTGCTCTTCTGGGGCCACCGGCCGGAGCCCGACGGCCGGATCGGTCCGGGGTCGCTCAGCCAGTGGTGGCCCGGGGAGTTCACCGTGGACGGTGTCACCTACCGCTCCGCGGAGCACTGGATGATGGCCGGGAAGGCCCGCCTGTTCCAGGACGAGCAGACGCTGGCCCGCATCCTGGCCGCACCCACCCCGGGCGAGGCCAAGAAGCTGGGTCGCCAGGTCCGGGGCTTCGACGAGGAGCGGTGGGTCGCCGAACGGTTCGAGCTCGTGGTCGCCGGCAACGTGGCCAAGTTCGGGCAGGACGACGCGCTGCGGAACTACCTGCTGGGCACCGCCCAGCGCGTCCTGGTGGAGGCCAGCCCGCTCGACCGGCTCTGGGGCATCGGCCTGGCGGCTGACAACGAGCGGGCCACCCGACCGCAGGAGTGGCGCGGCCTCAACCTGCTCGGCTTCGCCCTGATGGAGGCCCGGGCCCGGCTCATCGCCTGACCCTGGCCCTGAACCCTGGCCTCGGCCCTGAACCTGGCTCCGGACCCCGGCCCCGGCCGTGACTCCCGGCCGTGACCCTGGCCGCGGGTCCCGGACTGCCCCTGACGCCGATGCAGGGCTGCGCCCCGGGCAACCACCCGACACCCGCACCCTCGGAACGCCACCACTTCTTCCGGCGACTTCAACCCCCGCCACCTGCAACGTCATTCGCCGAAAATCGGCGGACTCACGCCTGTAACACCGACGCCGTATGGCTTGGTGAGGATGGCCCGAGGTAGGGCCAGGGGGCCGGCTGGGCGGCCCCGAGGTGGAGAGGCTGGTCGGACGAGGGATGACAGTGCAGGAGCTGGGGCCCACAGCAGCGGACATCCACATGCTGCGGACGGAGTTGGACGAACTACTCCGGGCGCGGCAGTACGCAGCACAGCGCGAACGACGGCTCGCCGAGGCGGTGCAGGCGGCGAGCCAACCGGACCGGGCGCACGGCTACGCCCAACCACACCAACAGCCGGACCCGGAACTCCTACGGCGCCTCGCACAGGCCCGGTCCCTGCGGGAAGGACTGGGCACTCGCTGCCTCGACTTGAGCGAACGCCTCTTGGCACTGGAGGATCTCGCCCGGCAGAACGGCGGCTTTCCCCAACGCAGTTACCGCGAACCGTCCGGCCCCGGCGGCACCGGCGGCGCCGGGCAGCAGGACGCGGTACCGCGTCAGCAGACTGCGGGCACCCGGCCGTCACCCTTCGGCGCCGGCCCTCACACAGTTGGCCCCCACACCACCGGCGACCGCAGCACCGGCTACCCCAACACCTACTCCCCGCAAGCCGGTTCACTGCCTCCGGGTCCGCCGTTCCAGGGAGCCGCTGCTACCACCCCCACCGCACCGGCCACCCCCACCGCCGGTGCAGCGGCCGCACCCCAGTACCGGCCGATCCCCGAACCCCCGGCACCACCAGTCCCACCGACTCACACCACCGCGCGGACGCCCGAGCCGGCAACGAAACCGGCGGTCGGGCCTGCGGCCATGGCTGCGGCCGAACCGAAGCCCGCGAAGCGCAGGCGTCCCACCGGGGCCCGGTTCGGCGGCGCGTTCGTGGAGGAACAGGAGCCGGAGCCGGTCCGGGCCACCGCGGCCGAGCAGGCTGCGGCCGAAGCCGCAGGGATGGCCCCACCGTCCGCTCCAACGGTGGCCCCGGTCCGCGGGGCCCGCTTCGGCGGTGTCCGGGGTGCGGCATCAGGCGACACCGAATACCGATCGGCGCCGGCCGACAGCGAACCGCCCACACCCTCCACCTCCACCTCCGCACCCACCGCTCCAGCCGCTCCCGTCACTCCCGCTCCTGCTCCCGCTCCGCCGCCACGCAGTGCCGAGGAGCTGGCCGCCCTCGCCGTCCGCGTCGGCGAGTTGCACGGCCGCGGTTCGGCGCACGAGTCGGCAGCCGTCGTGGCGCAGGCCGCGGTCACCCTCGCGCCGCAGGACGTGGCCCGTCTCGCCGCTCTGCTGCGATCGCAGGGGCCGTACGGTGCGGCGGGCTACCTAGTCCGCGCGACGGCGCACGGTTCGCCGGACCAAGCGGCCGGCACCTTGGCCGAGCTCCGCCGAGTGGGGCTGGCGGACGAGGCGAACGAACTGTTCCATGCCCTGTGGGGCGTACCGGGTTCGGCGCTGCCGGCGCTGATCGCGGCCCTGGAACGGGCGGGCCAGGCCGCCGACGGCCAGACCCTGCTGTGGGAGTGGGCCTCCGCCCCGCCGGCCGAACTGGCTGCACTGACCGCCGGTCTGGCCGCGGCCGGGCGCACCGGTGACGTCCGGCACCTGCTGCGGCAGGTTGCGGGCCGGCCGATCGCCGATGTGGCCGCCACCGTCGAGCAGTTGGCGTTCCCAGATGCTACGGCGGCACCGCCGGGCACGGGATCCGTCCCGCATCCGGCCGCCCCACATCCGGCCGCGCAGCAGGCCACCGCGCAACAGGCGGCCACGCAGCGATTCGCCGCCACACTGGTGCGTGAGACCGCGGGGCTGCGCTCGCCCGGTGACCTCGCCGAACTGGGGCGCGCTCTGCTCCCGCACCGCGAGCTGTACCAGGTGCTGCTGGGTGCGGCGGCCGCACTGGAGGAGAGCCGTTCGCGAGGGGTGCTGGCCGCCCTCCGGTCGGCGGGGCTCCCGACGGCACCGCCCGCACCCCGCCCCCGCGGTCGCCGCTGACCTCTGCCGTCGATCCGGCACGGGGAACGACTCGGCCCCCTCTGCCGCAGAATCTGCAGCGGAGGGGGCCGGGTCGGCGGACCGAAGGGCGTCGTACCGAGGTCAGCAGCCGATCAGGCGGGCGGCCAGGTAGGACTTCACCTGGTCGAGGGAGACGCGCTCCTGCGCCATGGTGTCGCGCTCGCGCACGGTCACCGCGTCGTCCTCGAGGGTGTCGAAGTCGACGGTGACGCAGAACGGCGTGCCGATCTCGTCCTGGCGGCGGTAGCGCTTGCCGATGGCGCCGGCGTCGTCGAAGTCGACGTTCCACGCGGTGCGCAGGTCGGCGGCGAGGCCGCGGGCCTTCGGCGAGAGGTCGGCGTTGCGGGAGAGCGGGAGCACCGCGACCTTGACGGGGGCGAGGCGCGGGTCGAGCCGCATGCCGACGCGCTTCTCCATCTGGCCCTTGGCGTTGGGGGCCTCGTCCTCGAAGTAGGCGTCGATCAGGAAGGCGAGCATGGCGCGGTTGAGGCCGGCTGCCGGCTCGATGACGTACGGGAAGTAGCGCTCGCCGGACTCCTGGTCGAAGTACTTGAGGTCCTGGCCGGAGTGCTCGCTGTGCACGGCGAGGTCGTAGTCCGTGCGGTTGGCGATGCCCTCGAGCTCGGAGAACTCGGTGCCGCCGAAGTTGAAGCGGTACTCGATGTCGACCGTGCGCTTGGCGTAGTGGGAGAGCTTCTCCTTCGGGTGCTCGAAGAAGCGCATGTTCTCCTCGCGCAGGCCGAGGTCGCGGTACCAGTTCCAGCGCTGCTCGAGCCAGTACTCGTGCCACTTCTCGTCCTCGCCCGGCTTGACGAAGAACTCCATCTCCATCTGCTCGAACTCGCGGGTGCGGAAGATGAAGTTGCCGGGCGTGATCTCGTTGCGGAAGCTCTTGCCGACCTGGGCGATGCCGAACGGCGGCTTCTTGCGCGAGGTGGTCTGAACGGCCTTGAAGTTGGTGAAGATGCCCTGCGCGGTCTCCGGGCGGAGGTACGCGAGGCCGGAGCCGTCCTCGACCGGGCCGAGGTGCGTCTTCAGCATGCCCGAGAACTCCTTGGGCTCCGTGAAGGAGCCCTTGTTCCCGCAGTTCGGGCAGTTGATGTCGGCGAGGCCGTTGGCGGGCAGCTTGCCGTGCTTGGCCTCGTACGCCTCCTCCAGGTGGTCGGCGCGGAAGCGCTTGTGACAGGAGAGGCACTCGGTGAGCGGGTCGTTGAAGGTGGCGACGTGGCCGGAGGCCTCCCAGACCTCCTTGGCGAGGATCACCGAGGAGTCGATTCCGACGACGTCCTCACGAGCGGTGACCATCGCCCGCCACCACAGGCGCTTGATGTTCTCCTTGAGCTCGACACCCAGCGGACCGTAGTCCCAGGCGGCGCGGGTACCGCCGTAGATCTCGCTGCAGGGGTAGACGAAGCCACGGCGCTTGCTCAGGCTGACGATCGTGTCGATCTTGTCGGCGGCCACAGTGCTCTCTTCAGTACGACGGCACGGTCTGGGCACGGCTGGTTGCACGCACCCGAATACCTCAGGTTACCGGGCTCGGGGGTGGTGCAGTCACATCAGTATCGGCCGCACCGCATGTTCCCGCGGCGTTCGGACGGCACTTTCCCGCCCGGCTCCAGGGCCTCCCGCCCGCACGCCACCTCCCCGACCCCCGCGCGCCCACCCGTTCACCGCCCTCCTGAGCCCACCCGTTCACCGCCCTCCTGAGCCCACCCGCTCGCCGGCCTTCCCACACCCGTCCGGGCCGCCGGCCACCCCGCCGGCCCACCGCGGTCCACCCGCGCAGCGGACGCGCCTCACCCAATCGGGTGAGTTGACAATCATTTCCACATAAGATGAGAATGGTTGTCATGACGCTCCCCCGACCCTCCGGCGGCACCCGCCGCCGCCCTGCCAAGGCCGTCGCCCTCACTGCCACCGCCCTCGCCGCCGCCCTCGCGCTGACGGCCTGCGGCGGCACCAGCAGTGCGCAGGACGCCGGCGGCAGACTGTTGGTGGTCGCGTCCTTCTACCCGATGGAGTTCCTCGCCTCGCAGATCGGCGGCGAGCACGTAAAGGTGACCGATCTGACGGCCGCCGGCGTGGAGCCGCACGACCTCGAACTCACCGCCAGGCAGGTCGGCGCCGTCCAGAAGGCCGGGGCGGTCCTCTACCTGAAGGGCCTGCAGCCGACGGTCGACAAGGCGGTCGAGCAATCACACTCCAAGCACGTCGTCGACGCCACCGCGGCCTCCCCGCTGGTCGACCACCACCTCGACGAGGGCGGCGAGGAGGCCGACGGCCACGGTCACGAGCACGGCGGCCCGGCCGGCGACCCGCACATCTGGCTCGACCCGACCCGGTACGCGGCGGTCGCCAAGGCGGTCGGTGCGGCGTTCGCCGACGCCGACCCGGCGCACGCCGCCGACTACGAGAAGAACACCGCCGACCTGGTCACCCGACTCACCGCGCTGGACACGGAGTTCCGGGACGGCCTGAAGGGCTCGGGGACGAAGGCCTTCGTCACCAGCCACGCCGCCTTCGGCTACCTCGCCGACCACTACGGTCTGGAGCAGATCGCGATCAACGGGGTCGACCCGGAGGCCGAGCCCAGCCCGGCCCGGCTCGCCACGATCCAGCAGGCGGCCCGGGAGCACGGCGTCACCACCATCTTCTTCGAGAGCCTGGTGAGCCCCGCGCTCGCCACCAGCGTCGCCAAGGACCTGAAGCTGCGGACCGCCGTGCTCGACCCCATCGAGGGCATCAAGAACGGCAAGGGCGACTACTTCTCCGTGATGCGGCAGAACCTGACCAACCTCCGGGCGGCGCTCGGCGCCACCAGCTGACGGGACACCACGCCATGAGCCCAGTCCTCCCCGAGCGCACCACCGCGCCCGAAGCCCCCACCGCGCCCGAAACCACCACGCCCGACGCAGCCCCCGACGCGTCCGAGGCCACCACACCCGACGCAACCCCTGAGGCAGCACCGGAGGCGGCACCCGAGGCGGCACCCGACGGCCGGCCGCCGGCCGTCCGTCTCCGCGAGGCGGTCGCCTCGGTCGGCGGCCGCCCGGTGCTGCGCGGTGTGGACCTCACCGTCCGCCCCGGCGAGGTGGTGGCCCTGCTCGGCGCCAACGGTTCGGGCAAGTCGACCACCGTCAAGGCGGTGGTCGGCGGCGTCCCGCTGGACCGCGGGCATCTGGAGCTGTTCGGCACCTCGTACCGCTCGTTCCGCGCCTGGCGCCGGATCGGGTACGTGCCGCAGCGCACCACCGCCGCCGGCGGCGTCCCGGCGACCGTCCGCGAGGTGGTCTCCACCGGACGGCTGCCGCAGCACCGGCTGCTGCCGTTCCGCCGGCGCGACCGGGCCGCGGTCGACCGGGCGCTGGCCGCGGTCGGCATGCTGGACCGAGCCGAGGACGGCGTGACCGGGCTCTCCGGCGGCCAGCACCAGCGGGTGCTGATCGCCCGCGCCCTGGTCGGCGAACCGGACCTGCTGATCATGGACGAGCCGATGGCCGGCGTCGACGTCGCCAGCCAGCAGGTGCTCGCCGACATCCTGGGCCGGGAGGCCGACCGCGGCTGCGCCGTCCTGCTCGTCCTGCACGAGCTCGGCCCGCTGGAGCCGCTCATCGACCGGGCCGTGGTGCTGCGGGACGGCTGCGTGGCGCACGACGGCCCGCCGCCCCAGGGGGTCGGACAGCACGCCCTGCCCGGCCACGACCACGTCCACCCGCACGCCGACGACCACACCCACCCCCGAGGACTGCTCGCATGATCGAGATGCTGCAATTCGACTTCATGCAGCGGGCGCTGGTCGCCGCCGTGCTGGTCGGGATCACCGCGCCGGCCGTCGGCGTCTACCTGGTGCAGCGGCGCCAGGCGCTGATGGGCGACGGCATCGGGCACGTCGCCCTCACCGGCGTCGGCCTCGGTTTCCTGTTCCAGACCAGCCCGGTCTGGATGGCCGTCCTGGTCTGCGTGCTGGGCGCGGTCGTGATGGAGCTCGTCCGCTCGCGCGGCAACCAGCGCGGCGACATCGCCCTCGCGATGCTCTTCTACGGCGGCATGGCCTGCGGCAAGCTGCTGGTCAGCGTGAGCGCCCAGGCCGGCAGCGGCAACCTGGAGAGCTACCTGTGGGGGTCCATCCTCACCGTGGGCCCCGGGGACCTCGCCACCATCGCCGTACTGGCCGCGGTGGTCGTGGCCGTCACCTTCGGGCTGCGCCGCCAGCTGTTCGCGATCTGCCAGGACGAGGAGTTCGCCCGGGTCACCGGGATCCCCGTCCGGGTGCTGAACCTGCTGCTGGCCGTGATGGCCGCGGTCACCGTGACGGTGGCGATGCGGGTCGTCGGACTGCTGCTGGTCAGTGCGCTGATGGTCGTCCCGGTGGCGGCCGCGCAGCAGGTGACGCGTTCCTTCCGGGCGACCCAGGCGGCGGCGGTCGGCCTCGGGATCACCGTGGCGGTGCTCGGGGTGGCCGGCTCGTACCAGGCCGACGTGCCGTCCGGCCCCGCGATCGTGCTGCTCGCGATCGCCGCCTTCGCCCTGCTGGGCGCGGTGGCGGGCCCGCTGGCCCGGCGGCGGCACCGGGCCGCGCCGGACTCCGGTCCGGAGGTCTGCGACGTGGTGCTGCCCGCCCAGTCGGCGGGCCGGGAGGCGGGCCGGACGGCGGAGGCTCCGGATCAGGAGGGGGCGTCCACGGGGCGGAACGGACGGCGCGAGAGCGAGCCGTCCGCGGGCCGGGGGCTGGCACAATGAGGTGCGACAGCATCCCACCCCCAGGAGGACCCACGGTGACCACCGCAGGCCCGACGCCGCGAGCCCGATCCACTCGGCAGCGAGCCGCCGTCTCGGCGGTGCTGGACGAGATCGAGGACTTCCGCAGCGCGCAGGAGCTGCACGACATGCTCAAGCACCGGGGCGACTCGGTGGGTCTGACCACGGTCTACCGTACGCTGCAGTCCCTCGCCGAGGCCGGTGAGGTGGACGTGCTGCGGACGTCCGAGGGCGAGGCGGTCTACCGGCGGTGCAGCAGCGGGCACCACCACCACCTGGTGTGCCGCACCTGCGGCGCGACGGTCGAGGTGGAGGGTCCGGCGGTGGAGCACTGGGCGAACGCGGTCGCCGCCGAGCACGGCTTCAGCGACATCGCGCACACCCTGGAGATCTTCGGCACCTGCGGGAACTGCGCGCAGAAGGCCTGACCGCGCGGGCAGACACCCGCACGCACGGCGCCGGAACACGCGGGGCCGGACCACAGGCACCGGAACATGCGGAGCCGGAGCACACGGCGCCGGAACAGCACCGCACCTGAACACGCGAGAGGCCCGGGCCGGTCGGCCCGGGCCTCTCGCGTGCACGCGGAAGGCGGGTACGGCCCGTCAGCGCTGGGCCGGGAGCTCCGCGGCGGCGGCCTCGGCGGCGGCCTCCACCTCGTTGGGGATCGCCCCGCCGAAGCGGCGGTCGCGCCGCGCGTACTGCTCGCAGGCGCGCCACAGGTCGCGGCGGTCGAAGTCCGGCCAGAGCACGTCCTGGAAGACGAACTCGGCGTAGGCGGACTGCCAGGCGAGGAAGTTGGAGGTGCGCTGCTCGCCGCTGGGGCGCAGGAACAGGTCGACGTCCGGCATGTCGGGGTAGTACAGGTACTTGGCGAAGGTCTTCTCGTTGACCTTCTTGGGGTCGAGCCGGCCGGCGGCGACGTCGCGGGCGATGGCCTGGGCGGCGTCGGCGATCTCGGCGCGGCCGCCGTAGTTGACGCAGAAGTACAGCGTCATGGCGGTGTTGTCCTTGGTCTGCTCCTGGGCGACCTGGAGCTCCTGGACGACGCTCTTCCACATCTTCGGCATGCGGCCGGCCCAGCGGATGCGGATGCCCATGGCGTCCATCTCGTCGCGGCGGCGGCGGATGACGTCCCGGTTGAAGTTCATCAGGAACTTCACCTCCTCCGGGGACCGCTTCCAGTTCTCGGTGGAGAAGGCGTAGAGCGAGAGGTTCTTGACGCCGATCTCCAGGCAGCCGCGGAGCACGTCGAGGACGACGGCCTCGCCGACCTTGTGGCCCTCGGTGCGGGGCAGGCCGCGCTCCTTGGCCCAGCGGCCGTTGCCGTCCATCACGCAGGCCACGTGGTTGGGCACCAGCTCGCCGGGGATCTTCGGCGGGCGGGCGCCGCTCGGGTGCGGCGCCGGGGTCTCGTACACCCGCTGCTTGCTGCCGAAGAGCCGTCGTGCTGCCATGCTCACTTCTCCACGTATCTCATCGAGCGGATGCCCCGCTCCAGGTGCCACTGCAGATAGGCGGCCACCAGCCCGCTGCCCTCGCGCCAGTAGCGCGGCTCGCAGGCGTCCGCCGTCTGCCAGTCCCCCGACAGCAGTGCGCCGAGCAGGACCAGTGTCTCAGGGGAGGGTACGGCACTTCCAGGGACCCGACAGTCGGCGCAGAGCACGCCGCCCGCCTGGAGCGAGAAGAACCGGTTGGGTCCGGGCAGGCCGCACTTGGCGCACGCGCCGAAACTCGCGCCGTAGCCGTTGACCGCGAGCGAGCGCAGCAGGAAGGCGTCGAGCACCAGGTGCGACTCGTGCTCCCCCGCGGCGAGCGTGCGCAGGCCGCCGACCAGGAGCAGGTACTGCTGGACGGCGGGCTCGCCCTCGTTCTCGGCGAAGCGCTCGGCCGTCTCCAGCATGGCGGTGCCGGCGGTGTAGCGGGCGTAGTCACCGACGATCCGGCCGCCGTACGGGGCGATGGTCTCGACCTGGGTGCACAGCGGCAGGGAGCGGCCGACCAGGTCGCTGCCCCGGCTGAAGAACTGCACGTCGACGTGGGAGAACGGCTCCAGCCGGGCGCCGAACTTCGACTTGGTGCGGCGCACGCCGCGGGCGACGGCCCGGACCCGGCCGTGCTGGCGGGTGAGCAGGGTGATGATCCGGTCGGCCTCGCCGAGCTTCTGGGTGCGCAGCACCACGCCGTCGTCGCGGAACAGGCTCATGCGGCGGCACTCCGGGCGACGGCGGTGGGCAGTATCGGCATCCCCCCATTCTCGCGCACGCCGACCGGGTCCCCGGGCGGACCCGCACGACCCGACCCGACGCTCATGGACCGACCGCGCGGCGGTCCGCACGGCCGTCCGCGGGCAGCCGTGAGCCCCGCACCGGGGCCGGGGGGGTTGCCCTGTCGGTGCGGGTCACGGCGGGCCCGGGAGGGGGGAGTCGGGCCCGGTCGGGGGCGCGGCCCGGGAAACGGGCGGCGTGGGAAGGGACGGGAAGGTGTGGGAAGGGGACGGGAAGGTGTGGGAAGGGACGGCAGGGCGTGGGAAGGCGCGGGCGAGCGGGGGCGGCGGCGTCAGCGCGGGGCGCGGGTCGCGTCCTCCAGCAGGTCCTCGACCCGCGGGGGTCCGATCCGCAGACAGCGCCCGACGGCGGCGAGGGCGGCGCGCTCCTGCGGCAGGTAGCCGCCGTCGGCAAGGGCGATCCAGGCGCCCTGCAGGACGAGCCGTTCGCGGCCGGCCGGTGCCAGGTGCGGGGCGAGCGGTTCGAGGGCGGCGTGGAGTTCGATGGCGAGGCCGCCGGCGCCGCTCGCGGCGGTGTCGTCGACGTCCTGGGGTTCGCCGCCGCTGCGGCCGGTGAGGGCGGCGAGGGAGGCGAGGACCTGGGCCTCGCCGCAGTCGTCGAAACCGGCCTCGCGGATCAGGGCGCAGGCGGCGTCACGGCCGGCCCGGCTGCCGGATCCGCCGGCGGCGAGGACGGCGAGGGCGACGGTGTACTGGGCGTCGCGGAGCATCGCGGCGAGCCGGACGGAGGTGAGCTGCTCCAGTGCCTCGACGCCGTAGCGGCCGTGGCAGCTGGTGCACTGCACGCTGCCGATGACCGGGCCGAGCGGCAGGACCGGGGTGCCGAGCAACCGCAGCCACCGCCGGCCGTGCTGTCGGCGGTAGTTGCGGTCGCCGCCGCAGCCCGGGCAGAAGAAGTCACCGAGGACGTCAGTCCGCCAGCGAGGACGGACACCCCACAACCCTGTCACGGCGCCACTCCCCAGACATGGCAGGCGGCCTGCACGTCTGCGGGCAGGTCACGCGACCGGACTCCGCTGGCCGTCCCACCGACCCCGGTTCCGGTGCGTCGATGTTGCCACGGTTACGGGCACGTGTCAGCACCCCGAACGGGTGCCGGGGCGAAAAAATGTGGCGCAGGACACACGGGGTGGCGGGAGGGGCCGGACGGCCCGGAAACGCGGCGAGGGGCCGCCCCCACGGGCGGCCCCTCGTACACGTCGCTTCGGCGTGTCAGCTGCGCTGCGCGCGGTTGACGGCGCTCACCAGGGCCTTCAGCGAGGCCAGCACGGTGTTGCCGTCGATGCCGACGCCCCACAGCACCTTGCCGTCGACGGCGCACTCGACGTAGGCGGCGGCCTGGGCGTCGCCGCCCTCGCTCAGCGCGTGCTCGGCGTAGTCCAGGACGCGGACGTCCAGGCCGATGCCGGCCAGCGCGTCGACGAAGGCGGAGACCGGGCCGTTGCCGGAGCCGGTCAGCGCGGTGCGCTCGCCGTCCACCACGGCCTCGGCGTGCAGCACGTCGCGGCCGTTCTCGGTGGTCAGGCTGCGCGGGCCGTCCAGCGAGATGCGGCCCCACGCGTTGTCCGGGGTCGGCAGGTACTCGTCCTGGAAGACCGCCCAGATCTCGGCCGGGGTGACCTCGCCGCCCTCGGCGTCGGTCTTCGACTGGATGTTCTTCGAGAACTCGATCTGCATCCGGCGCGGCAGGTCCAGCTTGTGGTCGTTCTTCAGGACGTACGCGATGCCGCCCTTGCCGGACTGGCTGTTGACCCGGATCACGGCCTCGTACGAGCGGCCGACGTCCTTGGGGTCGATCGGCAGGTACGGGACGCCCCAGGTGAAGTCGGCGACCGGGACGCCGGCGGCGGCCGCGTCGGCCTCCAGGGCGTCGAAGCCCTTCTTGATGGCGTCCTGGTGGGAGCCGGAGAAGGAGGTGTAGACCAGGTCGCCGGCGTAGGGGTGGCGCTCGGCGACGCCCATCTGGTTGCAGTACTCGGCGGTGCGACGGATCTCGTCGATGTCCGAGAAGTCGATCATCGGGTCGACGCCCTGCGAGAACAGGTTCATGCCGACGTTGACCAGGTCCAGGTTGCCGGTGCGCTCGCCCTGGCCGAACAGGCAGCCCTCGACGCGGTCGGCGCCAGCCATCACGGCCAGCTCGGCGGAGGCGACGCCGGTGCCGCGGTCGTTGTGCGGGTGGGTGGACAGGCAGACGAACTCGCGGCGGGACAGGTTCCGCGACATCCACTCGATCTTGTCGGCGTAGACGTTCGGGGTGGACCGCTCGACGGTGGTCGGCAGGTTCAGGATGATCTCGCGGCCCTCGCCCGGCTGCCAGACGTCCATGACCGCCTCGCAGACCTCCAGGGCGAAGTCCAGCTCGGTGTCGATGAAGATCTCCGGCGAGTACTCGTAGCCCAGGACGGTCTCGTCGCCCAGGATCTTCTCCGCGTACTCCATCACCAGGCGGGTGCCGTCCACGGCGATCGCCTTGATGTCGTCCTTGCTGCCCTTGAAGACCACCCGGCGGAACAGCGGCGAGGTGGCGTTGTACAGGTGGACGGTGGCCCGGGGGGCGCCCTTCAGGGACTCCACGGTGCGCTCGATCAGGTCCTCGCGGGCCTGGGTCAGCACCGAGATCGTGACGTCCTCGGGGATCGCGTCCTCCTCGATCAGGGAGCGCACGAAGGCGAAGTCGGTGGCGCCGGAGGACGGGAAGCCGACCTCGATCTCCTTGTAGCCCATGCGCACCAGCAGGTCGAACATCTTGCGCTTGCGGGCCGGGGACATCGGGTCGATCAGGGCCTGGTTGCCGTCCCGCAGGTCGGTGGACAGCCAGCGCGGGGCCTGCGTGATCACCTTGCTCGGCCAGGTGCGGTCGGGCAGGTCGACGGTGCCGAAGGGTACGTAGCGGTGGAACGGCATGCCCGAGGGCTTCTGCTGGACCGTGTGTGCCGTGATCGGGGTGGGGCGGTCGATGAACGCGCGGGCGACGGACGACTGCTCGGTCATGGGGTGACTCTCGGCTTCCATGTCGATTGCGGGCTGATCGGGGCTTGGACACCCGAACTCGGCCGACTGGTGTGCCGCATCCAGAAAAGGGCGCAACACGACTCCCCGCGGCGAGGGAGCCGGCCTCCGATGGACTACAGGCCCTCGCCGCGGCAGCTAAGAAGAAGCAGCCCGTAACGCATGATGCTCCCCAGCGTAACCCAGCTCCCCGGGCACACGAAGTGAAGCCCACCACGATTCCACCCACTGAGACGGTTCGCTTCCTGCAGGGGTCGTGACATCTCGTCATGGATGCGTCACCCTGGGCGACATGGCTGCGACTCCCGCGTACCCGTGCTGCGCCATCGTCCCGCCCCACATCCTCGACCGACTGGCCGATCTGGGCCACGCGCCGGCCCGGCGCTCGGTGGCCGTCGACACCGCCCTGCGCGAGCAGCGACTGCTCGCCGTCCCCTCCGCCGCGGCCGCGCCCCACCGGCTGACCCGCACCGTCGCCGACGCCGGCCACACCGAGACGCTGCCCGGCCGCACCGTCCGCACCGAGGGCGGCGGGCCGGTCGCCGACGACTCCGCCGACCGCGCCTACGACGGCCTGGGCGCCACCTTCGAGCTCTACCGCGAGGTGTACGGCCGGGCCTCGATCGACGACGCCTGGCTGCCGCTGGACGCCACCGTCCACTACGGCGACCGCTACGACAACGCCTTCTGGAACGGCAGCCGGATGGTCTTCGGCGACGGGGACGGCGAGATCTTCGTCGACTTCACCGTCTGTTTGGACGTCATCGGCCACGAACTCACGCACGGCGTCACGCAGTTCACCGCCGACCTGGAGTACCGGGACCAGCCGGGCGCGCTCAACGAGTCGCTCTCCGACGTCTTCGGCTCCCTGGTCAAGCAGTACGCGCTCGGCCAGCGGGCCGAGGAGGCGGACTGGCTGATCGGCGCCGGCCTGCTCGCCCCCGGGGTGCGCGGGGTCGCCCTGCGCTCGATGAAGGCCCCCGGCACCGCCTACGACGACGACCGGCTCGGCACCGACCCGCAGCCCGCGCACATGGACGGCTACGTCCGCACCCGGAGCGACTCCGGCGGGGTGCACATCAACTCCGGCATCCCCAACCGCGCCTTCTACCTCGCGGCGGTCGCGATCGGCGGCCACGCCTGGGAGGGCGCCGGCCGGATCTGGTACGACACCCTCACCAGCGGCCGGCTCTCCCCCACCACCGACTTCGCCGCCTTCGCCCGGGCGACGGTCGCCACTGCGAGCTCGCACAACCCCCGGGTGAGCGGCGTCGCGGACGCGGTGGCCGACGCGTGGTCACAGGTGGGAATCAGCACAACCTGAGGTACGGGTGGACTCTGTGAAAGACCTCGGCAAAGCCCACCCCTGCGTAGCACACTGACAACCATGCGTATCCAGGTCACCAGGACCGGCGGCTTCGCCGGCCACGCCAAGCACGCCGAGCTGGACACCGCCGCGCGCCCCGACGCACCGCACGTGCACGCACTGGCCCGCGAGGCGATGGCCGGCGGGCTACGCGCCCCGTCGTACGGCGTGCCGGACGGCTTCCACTACGAGATCACGGTGGACGGCCGCACCGTCTACTGCGCCGACCCGAAGCTCACCGACTCCCAGCGCGAACTGGTCGGCCTGGTCATGCGCGAGGGCGCCTGAGGGTCGCGGGGCGCCCGAGCACCACACCCGTCCGTCCGTCAGCGGCGACGCGCCTCGAAGCGGACGAAGTCCCGCCCGCGCGGCCCGGCCCGGTGGAACAGCGACTGTCCGACGGCGGTGTCCGGGGCGCCGACCACCGCGCACAGCCGGCGGAGCACGTCCTCGCCGCTCGGCCGGCTGCCGTCCGGCGCCGGGTCGTTGCGGACGGCGGCCAGGGCGGCGGGGTCGGGCAGTCCGGCCTTCTCGGCGGTCTTCGCGCAGTGCGCGGCACGGGCCGCCGGGTCCGCGGGCGGCGTCCAGTCCGCGGCCCAGCTCAGTTCGCGGAAGCCGCCGCCGGCGAAGCAGGCCGTGGCGCCGGCGCACCGCCCGTCGTCCTCCAGCACCCAGACCGGGGCCTTGAGTTCGAACGCGAGGTCGAAGGCCGGGTCGAGCAGCCGGGAGCGGGAGATCCGGCCGAACCGCGGCTTCGGCGGGTCGAAGAGGACGGCCGTGCCGCCGGGCGTGCCCGGGTAGAGGTAGCCGCCGAGCCTGGACCGCCCGAGGGCGGCCCGGACCCGGTCGGTGTCGGCGGCGGTGACGGCGGCGAAGGTGGGCACGGCGGAACTCCGGTCGGCGGAACGGACGCTGGGAACGCGCCGGGAAGACGAGGGGGGTGGGGGCTCAGTCCGCGGGGCGGAAGGCCGAGGCGGCGTACCGCAGGTGCTCGGGCACGGCGGCGTCCACGGCGTCGACGGCCGCGCCGATGCCGGCCCACAACTCCGGCACCACCGGGATCACGCAGGCGTCGCGGCCGAAGACGACCCGGCCGGGGCCGCGCATCTCGACGCCCACCACCTCGGCGAACGGCACGTGGTGCACCCCGCCGTCGGGTTCGCGCGCCCACAGGCCCCGGTCGTCGACCGCGAGACGGGCCCGGCGGGCCTGCGAGGAGCGCAGCCGGGCGCTGAGCGGCGGACGGAACACCGCGGCGCCGGAGGGCAGGTCGCGCACGGTGGCGCAGGAGTACGCGGGCAGCGGGCGGCCGTCCGGCAGCACCGCCTCGACCTCCGCGTCGGAGGGCACCACGAGCAGCACGGTCTCCAGCGCGCGGGCGAACGCCTCCCGGGCCTGGTCCGGGGTGACCTTCGCGAGGGCGGCGAGGCGGGTCTGCGCGTCCTGGCACTCATCGCCGAAGAGCAGGGCGCCGGCGGCCTCGCCGAGCTCGTGGGTGACCGAGCGAGGGTCCTCGAAGAGCTCGCGGAGACCGGTGACCTCCTCGGCGAGTTCGGCATCGGTGGGGCCCTCGGCGGCGAGGCGGAGCGCGCCCGCCCAGAGGAGTTCGGCGACCCGCGCCTCCTGGCCCTCGCGGGCGTCCAGGCAGATGGTGCGCTCGCCCCGGCCGGGGCCGGCGTGGACGGTGTCGCCGCCGACGTCGTAGGAGAGGCCGTGCTCGTGGCGGACGGTGGCGCGCAGGCGCTCGGAGAGGACCTTGCAGGCGAGCAGCAGCGCCGGATCGTCGAGGTCGCCGCGCAGGGCGATGCCGGGGCCGGGCACGTCCTCGTGGCGCCAGGACGGGCCGGTGTGCAGGACCGGCCGGGGGGTGCTGCGGTCGGGCCGCTCGCCGTCGGGCAGCGGCAGGCGCAGCCCCTCCGGGGGCGGGCCGGTCAGCAGGAGGACGGCGTTGTTGCGGTGGAAGTACCGTTCGACGGTCCCGCGGACGGCCTCGACGGGGATGCGGTCCGCGCCGGGGCCGCGGAAGGCGGCGAGGCCGAGGCCCTGGGCGCCGTAACGGTGGGAGAGGAGCTCGCCGGTCATCGGGTCGGCGACCCTGCCGTCCTCGGCCGCGAGGACGCCGGCCTCCTGCTCGATGCGGTCCAGCGGCAGCGCGGTGAGCGCCCCGCAGACCGCGGCGAGGAAGGCGGTGACCTGCTCGGGGCGGCCGGTGCAGGTGAACTGGGTGGTCAGCAGGTCGACCGAGGCGTTGTGGTCGTGGTGCAGCCGCGGCAGGGTGCTCATCGCCAGGTGCTCGATCATGTGGGTGGTGCCCAGGGTGCGCAGCGTCTCGTCCTGCGCGCCGCACCCGAACATGAGGACCGCTTCGAGCGGTCCGGGCGCTTCCGCCCACAGGACGGGGATTCCGTCGACGACCTCGTGGTTCACCGGGCGATCATAAGGGGAATCCATCGACCCGCTTGTGACGATTTGATGACGGAGCACATGACCGCGGCCGCGCCGCGCACGCCCCTTGCCCGCGGCCGACATCGGCACGGTTCCCGGAACGGCGACGGCCCGCCGACGGGGTGCCGGCGGGCCGTGCGGTGCTGCGGTGTTGCAGTGCTGCAGTGCTGCGGGGTGGCTGCTCAGAAGCCCAGCTTGCGCAGCTGCTTCGGGTCGCGCTGCCAGTCCTTGGCGACCTTGACGTGCAGGTCGAGGTAGACGGGCGTGCCGAGCAGCGCCTCGATGTGCTTGCGGGCGGTGGTGCCGACGTGCTTCAGCCGGGAGCCCTTGGCGCCGATGACGATCGCCTTCTGGCTCTGCCGCTCGATGTACACGTTGGCGTGGATGTCGAGCAGCGGACGGTCGGCCGGCCGGCCCTCGCGCGGGAGCATCTCCTCGACCACCACGGCGAGCGAGTGCGGCAGCTCGTCGCGGACGCCCTCCAGGGCGGCCTCGCGGATCAGCTCGGCGACCATGATCTGCTCGGGCTCGTCGGTCAGGTCGCCGTCCGGGTAGAGCGGCTGGCCCTCGGGGAGCAGCTTGGTGATCAGGTCACCCACCAGCGAGACCTGCTTGTCGCCGACGGCGGAGACCGGGATGATCTCGGCCCACTCGATGCCGAGCTCCGCACCGAGCTGGTGGATGGCGATCAGCTGCTCGGCCAGCCGCTTGGAGTCGACCAGGTCGGTCTTGGTGACGATCGCGACCTTGGGGGTCTTGCGGACCTCGGCGAGCTCCTTGGCGATGAACCGGTCACCGGGGCCGAGCTTCTGGTCGGCGGGCAGGCAGAAGCCGATCACGTCGACCTCCGCCCAGGTGGTGCGGACGAGGTCGTTGAGCCGCTCGCCGAGCAGGGTGCGCGGCTTGTGCAGGCCCGGGGTGTCGACCAGGACGAGCTGCGCGTCCGGGCGGTGCACGATGCCGCGCACGGTGTGCCGGGTGGTCTGCGGTCGGTCGGAGGTGATCGCGACCTTCGTCCCGACCAGGGCGTTGGTCAGGGTCGACTTGCCCGCGTTGGGACGGCCGACGAAGCACGCGAACCCGGAGCGGTACGGGGAGGAAGGGGCATTCATGGGCACCATTCTCCCTGATCACCGGCGGCCGGACGGACGCGTGCCGCGGCGGGCGGCTCAGCCGGTCTTCTTGCCTCCGGTCAGTGCGCCGACCAGGACGAGGACCAGCAGGACGAGCGAGCCGATCAGCCAGTACGGCGAGCCGGTCTCCCGCCAGCGGCCGAAGCCCATGACGGTGAGCAGCAGCCCCGCGAAGAACGCCAGTACGCCCATGTCCCCTCCCCTGCGCCGTTCCCCGGCACTGCTACCGTGCGCCGCTCCCGTGCACCGGGACGGTGCCGTCCGCGCGGCCCCGCCCCCCGCCGGGCCGGTCATCAGACTATCGGGCGGGACCGGCTCGGCGGGCGGGTCTCAGCGCGCCTCGGTACGGCTCCGCAGGGCGCCGTCGGGGCCCGCCAGCAGCAGCGGGGTGCCGGCGCCGCCGAGGTCGCGCACGGCGGCGAGGTCGGCCTCGGCCGGGGTCTCGGCCTCGGTGACCACGGCGGCGGCCTCCAGGCCCTTGGCGCCGCTGGCGACGGCCATGGCCACCGCGGTCTGCAGTGCGCTGAGCCGCAGCGACTCCAGCGAGACGCTGCCGGCCGTGTAGGTGCGGCCGGTCTCGTCGCGCACCGCGGCCCCCTCCGCCACGCCGTTGCGGGCGCGGACGGAGCGGGCCAGGGTGATGATCTTCTTGTCCTCGGGATCCAGTTCGGTGATCTCGCTCATGAGCCCTGAGCATAGGCGGGCGCCGCCACGCCGTCCGCGCCGGACCGCGGGGCGGACACCCGCCGGCCCGGTCAGCCGTCGGCCTCCGCCAGCAGGGCGCCCCGGCCGGCCGGGGCGAACAGGGCGAGGGCCTCGTCGATGCGGTGCAGCACGGCGGCGTCCAGGGTCACTCCGGCCGCGGCGGTGTTCTCGGCGATGTGGGCGGGGGTCCGGCTGCCGGGGATCGGCACCACGTGCTCGTCCTGGTGCAGCAGCCAGGCCAGCGCCAGCTGCCCGGGGGTCAGGCCGAGGTCGGCGGCGATGCCGCGCAGCGGGGCGTAGCGGTCGTTGTTGGTCTGCAGGTTGGCCCCGTCGAAGCGGGGGATGTGCCGGCGGAAGTCGTCCTCGCCGAGCTGCTGGACGGTGCCGGTGAGGAAGCCGCCGCCGAGCGGGCTCCAGGCGACCAGGCCGACGCCGAGTTCGCGGGCGGCGGCGAGCAGCTCCGGGTCGACGGGCTGCCACATCGACCACTGGGTCTGGACGGCGGCCACCGGGTGGACGGCGTGCGCGGCGCGCAGCTGCCCGGCGGTCACGTTGGAGAGGCCGAGGTGGCGGACCAGGCCGGCGGCGACGAGGTCGGCGACGGCGCCGACGGTGTCCTCGAAGGGCACCTGCGGGTCGGGGAAGTGCGGGTAGTACAGGTCGATGACGTCGGTGCCGAGGTTGCGCAGCGACTGCTCGGCGTAGCCGCGCACGTACTTCGGCTCGGCGTTGACGGCCAGCTCGCCGAAGGAGTAGCCGACCGGGAAGCTGTGCGCTTCGGCGCCCTCCGGGATGCGGAAGCCGAACTTGGTGGCGATCACCACCTCGTCGCGGCGGCCGGCGACCGCCCGGCCGACGAGGGCCTCGTTGTGGCCGTCGGCGCCGTAGCCGTCGGCGGTGTCGATCATCGTGGCGCCGGCGTTCAGCGCGGCGTGCAGGGCGGCGACGCCCCGGTCGTCGTCGGTCCGCCCGTACATGCCGGGCGAGAGCACCATGGCTCCGAAGCCGACGGGTGCGGTCTGCAGTCCTCCGAGCGAGCGCTCGCTCATCCGTCCCCCTCCGTGGGTGGTGTGCGGTCGGCGCCCACCCTCCCCCGGAATCCGACGGTCCGTCAAAGTACTTCGCCGGGCGGACCGGAGGCCGGGACGGCGGGCGTCCCGGCCTCCTGGTTCTTGCGGCCGTCGGGGTGCGGTTCAGTGGCCGATCGGGTTGGGCGGCCCCGGCTTGAGCACCTTGACGAGGGTCTGCGGACCGTTGGGCGCGGTCTCCGGGCCGCTGTGGCGCTGGCGCCAGTAGGGGTTGTCCTGCGGCAGGTGGCTGCTCACTCTGCCGTACATGCCGAAGGTCACCACCGCGAAGCCGAAGGCGAAGCTGAACACCACGTTGGGGATCTGGAAGGCCAGCCGGTTGGCGCTGCTGTCGAGCACCATGAGGCCCACGAAGCCGGCGAGGATGAACAGCACGCCGACGATCATGTTCAGGGTGGACGCGAAGTTGCCGCCGATCACCGCGCCGATCATGAGGATCCCGCCGACCACGATGGACAGCACGCTGAGGGCGCCGTTGCTGGACAGGCCCAGGGTCTCCTTGCCGTCGGTGTCGAAGAAGCCGACCTGGTCGACGAGGCCGAGGATGCCGAAGACCACCAGGAACACTCCGCCGAGGCCCGCGGTCCAGCGGTAGATCTGGCCGAGCCGGTGGTCCACGGGAAGTTCGTCTTGCAGTTTCATCTGCTGCCTCCGCCGTACGTCAGCCGTGGCCGTGGTAGTCGCGGTGGTAGGGGATCTCGTGGAGGTAGAGCGAACCGCACTGCTGGCAGGTCCGCAGCCCCGTCCCCCAGTCCGTCTCCGGCCTGGTCTCGGCATCGGGTTCGATCGTGGCGCCGCACATGCCCTCGGCGGGGTTGGCGGTCCGGACGATGTGCCACCTGCTCACCTCGCCGGACCGGCCCGCCGGGCCGTACTCCGCGCGCAGTTGGTGCGTCATACCCTCCATGGTGCAAACGCCCGGGCCCCGGCGGCAAACGCGGGCGGGGTCCGTCGCCACACGAACGGCCGGTCCCCCGGGTGCGGGGGACCGGCCGTGGCGCGGTGGCGGGGGTCAGCTCTGCTGGTCGGCGAGCTCGTCCTCCGGGTCCTCGACGGCCCGGACGGGCGCGGCGACGACGGTGTCGATGCGGTTGCGGCGGCCGGCCGAGCTCTCGGCGCTCAGCCGGATCGCCACCAGGTCGGTGGCCGTCTCGTCCGGGACGGGGATGTCGCAGGACGAGCCGGGGATCGGCACCCGGCCGAGGTGCTTGGCGAGCAGGCCGCCGACGGTCTCGACGTCCTCGTCCTCCAGCTCCAGGCCGAACAGCTCGCCGAGGTCCTCGACCAGCAGCCGCGCGGTGATCCGGTACGAGCCGTCGCCGAGGTCCTCGACCGGGGCGATCTCCCGGTCGTACTCGTCGGTGATCTCGCCGACGATCTCCTCCAGGATGTCCTCGATGGTGACCAGGCCGGCCGTGCCGCCGTACTCGTCGATCACGATCGCCACGTGCGAGCGCATCTGCTGCATCTCGCGCAGCAGGTCGGCGGCCGGCTTGGAGTCCGGGACGAAGACGGCGGGCCGCATGACCGTGCCGACCTGCTCGGACTCGGCGTCCCGGTTGACGTGGGTGCGCCGGATCAGGTCCTTGAGGTAGACGATGCCGACCACGTCGTCCTCGTTGTCGCCGACCACCGGGATCCGCGAGAAGCCGGAGCGCAGCGCCAGGGTCAGCGCCTGCCGGATGCTCTTGTGCCGCTCGATCATCACCAGGTCGGTGCGCGGCACCATCACCTCGCGGACGATGGTGTCGCCGAGCTCGAAGACGGAGTGCACCATGCGGCGCTCCTCGTCCTCGATCAGGTCGTCCTTCTCGGCGAGGTCGACCAGGGCCCGCAGCTCGGCCTCGGAGGCGAACGGACCCTCCTTGTAGCCCTTGCCCGGGGTCAGCGCGTTGCCGACCAGGATCAGCAGCCGCGGGATCGGCCCGAGGATGCGGGCCAGCGGCAGCAGCACGAAGGAGGCGGCGGTCGAGGTGGTCAGCGGGTGCTGGCGGCCGATGGTGCGCGGCGAGACGCCCACCGCGACGAAGGAGACCAGCACCATCACCGCGATCGCGGAGAGCACCGCCTGCCAGGTCTTGTCGACGTTCCGCACGAAGACCACGGTGACCAGGACGGCCGCCGCCATCTCGCAGGCCACCCTGATCAGGGTGGCCAGGTTGAGGTAGCGGATCGGGTCGGTGGCCACCGTCAGCAGCCGGGCCGATCCCTTGCGGCCCGCCCGGACGGCCTCCTCGGCACGGAACCGGGAGACCCGGGAGATGCCGGCCTCGGCGCACGCGGCGAGCCAGCCGACCACGACCAGCAGCAGAGCCCCGACGAGGAAGCTCGTACTATCACCACTCACAAGCGGCCGGCCCTCAGTGGACGGTCGGCGCCGGGGAGATCCCGGACAGGCCGCGGCCGGAGCGCCAGTCGTCCAGGATGCGCTTCTGCAGCCCGAACATCTCCTTCTCCTCGTCCGGCTCCTCGTGGTCGTAGCCGAGCACGTGGAGCACCCCGTGGACGGTGAGCAGCTGCAGCTCCTCGTCCATCGAGTGCTGCGAGGGGGCGGCCTTGCCCTGCTGCTGGGCGACCTCGGGGCAGAGCACGATGTCGCCGAGGAGGCCCTGCGGCAGCTCCTGGCCCTCCTTGCCGGGACGCAGCTCGTCCATCGGGAAGGACATCACGTCGGTGGGCCCGGGCAGGTCCATCCACTGGACGTGCAGCTCCGCCATCGCGTCGCTGTCGACCAGGATCACGGAGAGCTCGGACTGCGGGTGGATCCGCATCTTGTCGAGGGCGAAGCGGGCGACGTCGAGGATGGCTTCCTCGTCGACGTCCCACCCGGACTCGTTGGCGATGTCGATCGACATGGAGGGCTTGTGACTCAGCTTTCGGTGCGGTGGGACTGGCGTTGGGACTGACGCGGGGCACGGGCGCCCCGGCGCTGGACGGGCTTGCGGTCGGTGGCGGCCTGGTCGGCCTCCTGCTGGGCGTCCCAGCGCTCGTAGGCGTCCACGATCCGGCCGACCAGCTTGTGCCGCACCACGTCGGTGCTGGTCAGCACCGAGAAGTGGATGTCCGGCACGTCGGCGAGGATCTCCTGGACGACCTTGAGGCCGCTGCGGGTGCCGCCCGGCAGGTCGATCTGGCTGGTGTCGCCGGTGACCACCACGCGCGAGTTGAAGCCGAGCCGGGTCAGGAACATCTTCATCTGCTCGGGCGAGGTGTTCTGGGCCTCGTCGAGGATGATGAAGGCGTCGTTGAGGGTGCGGCCTCGCATGTAGGCGAGCGGGGCGACCTCGATGGTGCCCGCGGCCATCAGCCGGGGGATCGAGTCCGGGTCCATCATGTCGTGCAGCGCGTCGTAGAGCGGGCGCAGGTACGGGTCGATCTTCTCGTAGAGGGTTCCGGGCAGGAAGCCCAGCCGCTCCCCCGCCTCGACGGCCGGCCGGGTCAGGATGATCCGGTTGACCTCCTTGGCCTGGAGGGCCTGCACGGCCTTGGCCATGGCCAGGTAGGTCTTGCCGGTGCCGGCGGGGCCGAGGCCGAAGACGATCGTGTGCTTGTCGATCGCGTCGACGTAGCGCTGCTGGTTGAGCGTCTTGGGGCGGATCGTGCGGCCCCGGTTGGACAGGATGTTCGCCGTGAACACCTCGGAGGGCGCCGGGTGGTCCGGGTTGTCGGCGGCGCTCCTGAGCATCGCGATGGAACGCTCCACGGCGTCCTCCGTCAGGGGTTGGCCGGTGCGGAGCACCAGCATCATCTCGTTGAAGAGCTGCTCGACCAACCTGATCTCGGAGCGGTCGCCGGTGGCTGTCACCTCGTTGCCGCGCACGTGGATG
This sequence comes from Kitasatospora sp. NPDC007106, assembly GCF_040634455.1. NCBI lineage: Bacteria > Bacillati > Actinomycetota > Actinomycetes > Kitasatosporales > Streptomycetaceae > Kitasatospora > Kitasatospora sp. NPDC007106. The sequence continues at coordinate 5,545 of NZ_JBEYFP010000006.1, read as the reverse complement.
TCGGTCTGCGGGAACCCCTGCTCGATCACTCGCAGGAGCGAGTCGGCCGCACCCAGCAGCGTCACCATGGGGTGCTTCTCGGGGATCACGATCCGGGTGCTGGCCTGCGCCTCACGGCGCGGCTGTCCGTTGGTACGGGTCTGCGGTGTGTCACTCATGGGTCGGCGCTGCGGCCTGCCTCATCCCAATCCGTCGTCTCGGGGTGCAGCTCGGGGTGTCCGAGGTCACCAGGGTACGCCGCACGGGCCCTCTCCCGGAGGGCAGGGGCGGCGCGGCTCCGCCCGCGGCGGCCGGATTCGATGGTGGGCCACCCGCCCCGACCGCGCGAGTGGTTTTCCGCCCCGGCCGCACCAGGAGCCGTCCCCGGGGCCGCGCGGGAGACCGCCCCAGGAGCGCGTGGAAGCATCCGTACGCCCTTGCGGTGCGCGCACGTCCTAGGCCCGGCGGCGGGGCACCGGGACGCGGGCGAGGTCCTCGGCGATCACGATCTCGCCGTCGAAGTGCTTGCGGGCCTCGGCGAGGTGCTGGTCGAGGACGGGGTAGCGCTGCGAGAAGTGCGTGAGGACGAGGGTCCGCACCCCGGCCGCGGCCGCGACCCGGGCGGCCTGCGCCGCGGTGAGGTGGCCGTGCTCGGACGCCAGGTGCTCGTCCGCGTCCACGAAGGTGGCCTCGATGACCAGCATGTCGGCGCCCTCGGCGAGCTCGTCGACGCCGTCGCACAGCCGGGTGTCCATCACGAAGGCGAAGCGCTGGCCGGGCCGCACCTCGCTGACCTCGTCCAGGGTGACGGTGCGGCCGTCCACCTCGACCCGGCCGTGCTGCTGGAGGGCTCCGACCGCGGGCCCGCGCAGGCCCAGGGCGGCGAGCCGCTCGGGCAGCATCCGGCGGCTGTCCGGCTCGGTGAGCCGGTAGCCGAAGGACTCCACCGGGTGCGACAGCCGGGCCGCGGACAGCTCGAACGGCGCGCCGGGGGCCTCCAGCGGGCCGGGGTCGAGGATCGGCCGCTGCCGCAGCTCGGCGGTCTCGTGGAAGGCGGAGGCGTACCGCAGCCGGTCGAAGAAGACCTGGCCGGAGGCCGGGTAGTAGGCGTCCACCGGGTGCGGGACCCGGTCCAGGTTGATCCGCTGGACGACGCCGGCCAGCCCCAGGCAGTGGTCGCCGTGGAAGTGGGTGACGGCGATCCGGGTGATCTGGGTGGCGGAGACGCCGGCGTGCAGCATCTGCCGCTGGGTTCCCTCGCCGGGGTCGAAGAGCAGGCCCTCGCCGTCCCAGCGCAGGAGGTAGCCGTTGTGGTTGCGGTGCCGGGTGGGCACCTGACTGGCGGTGCCGAGGACGACGAGTTCGCGCTGGGACACCTCAGACCAGGCCCTCGCGCAGCCGCACCCCGCCGAGCACGTGGAGGTGGGCGTGGAAGACGGTCTGGCCGGCGCCGGCACCGGTGTTGAAGATCATCCGGTAGCCGTGGCCGTCGATCTTCTCGTCCTCGGCGACCCGGGCGGCCTCGATGAGCAGCTGGGCGGTGATCTCCGGCTCGGCGGCGGCGAGCGCGGCCGCGTTCGGGTAGTGCACCTTCGGGATCACCAGGACGTGCGTCGGCGCCTGCGGGTTGATGTCCCGGAAGGCGACGGTGCGCTCGGTCTCCCGGACGACGGTCGCCGGGATCTCCCCCGCCACGATCTTGCAGAACAGGCAGTCGGGCTGGGCCTCGCCGGCCATGGCGGTCTCCTTGCGGGTGCACGTTCCTGACGGTCCGCAGCCTAGCCGAGCTGCGCACTCCCCCGCGGCGGGCACGGGACCGGCGCGGGGGCGGACGGCCGCTGCCGCCCGCCCCCGGGCCCGTTCGCGCCCGGACGGGCCCTACAGCTCGGGCAGCGGCGGCGGGGTCTTCGCCGGCCGCTCGGCGAGCGCCTCCAGCGCGAGGCGGACGCCCTCGGCGAGCTGGGGGTCGCGGCCGGCCGCCCAGTCCTGCGGCGGGCAGTCGACGACCACGTCCGGGTCGACGCCGTGGTTCTCCACGCCCCAGCCGTAGCCCTCCAGCCAGAACGCGTACTTGGGCTGGGTGATCGAGGTGCCGTCGACCAGCGCGTACTTGCTGTCGATGCCGATCACGCCGCCCCAGGTGCGGGTGCCGACCACCGGGCCGATGCCGAGCGCCTGGATCGCGGCGTTGACGATGTCGCCGTCGGAGCCGGAGAACTCGTTGGCGAGCGCCACCACCGGGCCGCGCGGGGCGTCCCCGGGGTACGGCTCGGGGTTGGCGAGGTCGCGGCCGCGGTCCCAGCCGACGATCCGCCGGTTCAGCTTCTCGACGATCAGCTGGGAGGTGTGGCCGCCGCGGTTCTCCCGGAGGTCGACGACCACGCCCTCGCGGGCGAGCTCGACCCGCAGGTCGCGGTGGAGCTGCGCCCAGCCGGAGCTGACCATGTCGGGCACGTGCAGGTAGCCGAGCCGGCCGCCGGAACGCTCGCGGACCTCCGCACGGCGGCCGGCCACCCAGTCGTGGTAGCGCAGCGCCTCCTCGTCGGCGAGCGGCACGACCACCGGGTGCCGCGGGACGCCGTCCTTGCCGGCCACGGTCAGTTCGACCGGCTGGCCGGCGGTGCCCGCCAGCAGCGGGGCCGGGCCGGCGACCGGGTCGACCGGGCGGCCGTCGACGGCGAGCACGGCGTCGCCGGGCCGGACGGCGACGCCGGGGGCGGCCAGCGGCGACCGGGCCCGCGGGTCGGAGGACTCGCCGGGCAGGATCCGCTCGACCCGCCAGACGTCGCCGTCGCGGACGAGGTCGGCGCCGAGCAGGCCCTGCCGGCGGGCGGCCTCGGTGCCGCGGCCGGACGGGGTGACGTAGGCGTGCGAGGTGCCGAGCTCGCCGACCGTCTCCCACAGCAGGTCGACCAGGTCGTCGTGGCTGCCGAGGCGGTCGACCAGCGGGCGGTAGCGGTCGAGGACGCCCGCCCAGTCGACGCCGTTCATGTCCGCGCGCCAGAAGTTGTCGCGCATGATGCGGCCGTTCTCGTCGAACATCTGCCGCCACTCGGCGGACGGTTCGACGGTGACCCGCAGCCGCGCGAGGTCGACGTCCACCTCGTCGTCCTCGCCGGCCTTCTGGTCGGCGGGGACGATCCGCAGCCGGGCGTCGTCCAGCACCGCGAGCCGGCTGCCGTCGCCGCTGACCGCGAACGCGTCCAGGGCGTGCACGAGCTCCTCGGCGCGCCGCCGCTTGAAGTCGAACCGCTCCAGCACCGGCCGCGGGTGGTCGTCCTCCAGCGAGGCGGCGGTGTCGCCGAGCTCGCCGAGCAGCGGCATCCGCGTCCAGACCACGCCCTCCTTGGTGGCCCGCAGGCTGCCGAAGGAGCCGCCCTCCACCGGGAAGGCCAGGATCCGGTCGGCGATGCCCTCCAGGTCGACCCGGGTCCGGGCGGCCGCCTCCTCGCCCTCGGCGCCGTCCTTCGCGTCCTTCGCGGCCTTGCCGGCCGCGCTGTCGTCGTCCTCGGCGCCGACCGGGCGCCCGGCCCGCTGCGGGCCGAACGGCGACGGGGTGTCGGCGGCCAGCGTGATCAGGTACGGGCGGCAGCCGGTCGGGAAGGACAGGTCGAAGGAGTGCGAGTCGTACACCGGGTCGAAGTTGCGCACCGACAGGAAGGCCAGGTGCTTGCCGTCCGCGGTGAACGCCGGCGCGTAGTCGACGAAGCGCTGCGGGGTGGCCTCGCTGACGGTGCGGCTGGTCAGGTCGGCCAGCATGATCTGGCGCAGCGACCAGGCGCCGAGCGCCGGGCTCGACCAGGCCAGCCAGCTGGAGTCCGGGCTGAACGCCAGCCCGGTGACCTCGCCGTTCTCGCTGCGGGCGAGCTCGTGCACGGTTCCGTCGGAGAGCGCCACCAGCAGCACCCGGCCGTCGTGCGAGGCCACCGCGAGCTGCTTGCCGTCGGGCGAGACGGTGAGGTCGAGGACGCGGCCGAGCCGGCCGGCGGCGAGCCGGCGGCGCTCGGCGCCGAGCACCACCGGGGCGAACTCGAGCGCGTCGTCGCCCTCGGCGTCGGTGACCCAGACGACGCCCTGGCCGCCGTCGGCACCGGGCACCACCCGGGCCAGCCGGGCGCGCACCCCGGGGGTGGCGTCCAGCACCCGGGCCGGGCCCTCACGGTGCGTCAGCCAGTGCACGGTGCCGCGGACGACGACCGCGCCGGCCCGTCCGGTGCGGTCCGGGGCGACCGACTCCAGTCGGCCCGCCGCGGAGACCGGGTGCGGCTGGCGGCGGGTGCGCGGGCCGGCCGGCCGGACGTCCAGCCGGCGGGGCTCGGCGCCCTCCAGGTCGTCGAGCAGCCACAGGTCGCCGCCGCTGTGCCAGACCACCCGGGTGCCGTCGGTGGTGGCGTTGCGGGCGTAGAACCCGCCGTCGGTGTGCCGTCGCAGGTCGGAGCCGTCGGGGAGGCTGGAGTACAGCTGCCCGGTGCCCTCGTGGTCCGACAGGAAGGCGATCCTGGAGCCCTGCGGCCCGCCGACCCACAGCGGCGAGTCGATGTTGCCGTCGAGACCGGTGTGCAGCCGTTCGAAGTCCCGGCCGCCGATCCACAGCTTGCCCGCGGTGCCGCCGCGGTAGCGCTTCCAGTGCGCGGGCTCCCGGCTGAACGCCGACAGCAGCAGGACGCGCTCGCCGTCCGGCTCGAACGCGAGCCCGCCGACCGGCCCGTACGGCAGTCTGGCCGGCTCGCCGCCCTCCAGCGGCAGCGCGAAGGCCCAGGTGCGGCGCAGGGTGGCCTGGCCCGCGGTGGTCACGGCGACCGGCCGGCCGTCGGGCGTCCAGCCGCGCAGCGCGGTGCGGGCGCTGCCCCAGTGGGTGAGGCGCCGGGACGGGCCGCCGTCGGTGGGGGCGACGTGGATCTCGGGCGCGCCGTCCCGGGTGGAGGTCCAGGCGACGTGCCGGCCGTCCGGGGAGAAGCGCGGGTGGCTGACCGGCGTCTGGTCCGCCGTCAGCCGCCACGCCCGGCCGCCGTCCAGCGGTGCGAGCCAGACGTCGTCCTCGGCGACGAAGGCGACGAGGTCGCCGTGCAGGTGGGGGTGGCGCAGGTAGGCGCCCTCGGAGGTGCTCTGCGGTTCGGTCACACCAGCACCCTAGGCACCGCCCGCCCGCGTCGCAGGGGGTTTCTTCTTGAGCGTACGAGCCGGTCGGCCGCCGGTGTCCGGACGGGCCCGCGGCCCGGCGTCAGGACCAGCGGCCGGTACGGCCCAGCAGCAGGGCTCCGGCCGCGACCCCGGCCGTGGAGGTGCGCAGCACCGACGGGCCGAGCCGGTACGGTGCGGCGCCGGCCTCGGCGAACGCGGCCAGCTCGTCCGGCGAGACGCCGCCCTCCGGGCCGACCACCAGCACGATGTCGCCCTCCGCGGGCAGCCCCGCGGCGGCCAGCGGTTCGGCGCCGTCCTCGTGCAGCACGGCGGCGAAGGCCGCGGCGGCCCGACCGGGCGCAGCAGCTCGAACCACTCGAAGCCGTCGGAGTTCTCCACGGCCCCGGCGCGGGCGGCGAACCGCTTCTCCAGGGTCTCCCGCATC